>CAIXHJ010000399.1 GCA_903919165.1 uncultured Holophagaceae bacterium | reverse complement strand
TTCACCACCAACAGGGTGGTACCGGGCTGCAGCAGGGCCTCGTCCACCTGGGCAGGAGTCATTAACTGCCTGAAGCCGACCTGGACAAGTTCCTCGCGCATGGGGGCGACCATGGGTTCGGGGTAGTTGGACATGACATCCTCCGGGGATGAAAAAGTTTACCAATTAAGTCAAGATTAAACCAGTTCACCTTCCGGGAGGAACCATGCGACTGGTGCTATTGGGTGGAAGCCTCCGGGCTGCATCGCTCAACCTGAGGCTGTTGCGCTATCTCATGCGGGAACTGGAGGCCCGAGGTCATCAGGTCTCGGCCTATACGGGGAATGCACTACGGTTGCCCCTGTACGAAGATGGCGCCGTTCCGACTACGAAGGCCAGGGCACTGCATGCGGCTCTTTGCGAGGCCGAGGGGCTTGTCATCGTGTCGCCGGAATACAACGCCGGCATTCCAGGCCACCTGAAGAACGCGGTGGACTGGCTCAGCACCCTGAGGCCAAGCCCCTGGCCGGGCCTGCCAGTGCTGCTCTGCGCTGCCAGTCCGGGGGCCTTCGGCGGCGCCCGCGGCCTCATGGCCTGGCGGGTGACCCTCGCCAACATGGGCGCGCTGGCGCTTCCGGAGGCGATCACCGTGCCCCAGGCGGACCAGGAACTGGACGCGGATGGAGCGCCCACTGAGGCCCGCGCCGCCGCCTTGGTACCGAAGATTCTCGACGGATTCCTGTCCCTGACAGCCAAGCTCCGCTAGCCGGACAGAGTTCTGCCATCCTGGGAGGTCTGTTCCGGAGCCGTCATGAAGGACTTCTTCAAGAGTTTTTTCGCTACCCTGCTGGCCCTGATAGTGGTCGGCGGCTTGGCTTTGGTCGGGTTCTTTGGCCTGGTGGCCGTGGTTGGATCCTCGGGCAAGCCCAGCGTTCCAGACAGGGCCGTGCTGGTTTTCAATCTTGGTACCAGTCTTACCGATGGGGAGCGCGATCCGGAACCAGCCGAACTCCTGAACGAGGCGTTGAATGGCGGCGCCGGCGCCACCCAGGCCTTGCCGGAGATCATCGAGGCCCTGGACCGCGCCGCCTCCGATTCCCGCATCCCAGCCCTGTTCCTCACGGGGAACCTGCATGGCGCGGGTCCCGCCCAGCTGCGCGAGCTCCGGGAGGCTATCCAGCGGTTCAAGGCCAAGAAACCGGTGCTGGCCTACAACCTGGGCTGGAGCAAGCGGGACTACTACCTGGCCGCGGGAGCGACGACGGTATTCATCAATCCCTTCGGCATGATGGAGGTGAATGGCCTGGCCAGCGAGCCGATGTTCTTCGCCGGCGCCTTCAAGAAGTACGGCGTGGAAGTGCAGGTCACCCGCGTAGGGAAGTACAAGAGCGCCGTGGAGCCCTTCATCCTGGAACGCATGAGCGATGCCAACAGGGAACAGGTGCAAAAACTGGTCGACGACATCTGGGGTGAATGGAAGGACACAGTGGCCAAGGACCGGAAAAAGTTACCCTCCGATCTCCAGGCCATCGCGGATGAAAAGGGACTGCTTGAGGCTGAGGATGCCAAGCAGCTCGGGCTGGTGGATCGCATCGCGCCCTATGACGAAGTGCTCGACGAACTGAAGAAGCTGGCCGGGAAGCAGGCGAAGGATAAGGACTTCCCTCAGATCACCTTGGCCACCTACGCAGGCATCCCAGGTGACGCAAGGACCGGCAAGACTCGCATCGCAGTGTTGGTGGCAGAAGGCGAAATCGTGGACGGCGAAGGGAAACCCAGCCAAGTCGGTGGCGAGCGGCTCAGCCGGGAACTGCGGCGCCTGCGCCTGGATGACCGCATCAAGGCGGTGGTACTGAGGGTGAACAGCCCCGGGGGAAGCGCCTCGGCATCTGAACTGATCCAACGCGAGGTCGTCCTTACCAAGAAGGTGAAGCCCTTGGTGATATCCATGGGACATCTGGCGGCCTCTGGCGGTTACTGGATCAGCACCTACGGCGACCGCATCTTCGCGGAGCCAACCACCATCACCGGTTCTATCGGCGTCTTCGGGCTGCTACCCAACGTGAAGAAGCTAGCCAACGACCACGGCATCACCTGGGACAGCGTCCAGACCGCCAAGTTGGCCAATCCCATGACCCTCACCCGACCCAAAAACGAGCTGGAATTGAACCGGATCCAGGGCCTGGTTGACCACATCTACGAGCAGTTCCTCACCAAGGTGGCCGACAGCCGGAAGATGAGGAAGGAGGCGGTCCACGACATCGCCCAGGGCCGGGTCTGGTCGGGCCAGGAGGCCCTGAAGCTCGGTCTCGTGGATGAGCTCGGCGGCCTGGGAGACGCCGTGAGGCACGCCGCGAAGCTGGCCAAGGCCGAGAATGATTTCTATGTGGTAGGCCCCGAACATGAACCCGACATGTTCAAGGAACTGCTTCGGAACCTTGGCCAGGGCAAGCCGCGGAAGCTGGCCAGGTCAGGACCAGTGGACGCCCTGGCCGAAGCCTTCCGATTGCAGCTTGAGCACTTGTCGGCCCTGAATGATCCGCAGGGAG
>CAIXHJ010000398.1 GCA_903919165.1 uncultured Holophagaceae bacterium | reverse complement strand
TCGCGATCCGTCGGTCCCGATCCGGCGACCATCACCGCGAAATAGGGATGGGTGCCGCCGGCCTTCGCGCTGGCTTTCAGTGGAAAGGCGTTGAAGCCGGCGAATCCAATTTCCCGATCTGTTGCGCCGGGAGAGGCCTGGGCGAGAGTTGGAAGAGCCAGGGCGAAAGCCAGCAGTGCGGCACGGATCATGGGGCCTCCGCAGGGGGAGTGGCGGGATGGTCCATCTGGTGCCGGATCCAGTATGCGTAGACGATGGCCCCAAGCAGCGGGAGGCCAACCAATGGGAGAAGCAGACCATTCGCGATCCGCTCCGGTAGCAGGCTGGCGGGAATTCCTACCAGCCCGGCCACCATGAGCCATCTGCCGCACATCCTGTGAGTGCGCTTCCAAACTTCGCGGCTTTCCAGCGTGGGCGGGATACGGATCCCGGCCCAGGCATTGGGTTCCAGCCGGGGCATGAGGTTGCCAAGGAGAACAAAGAAGGTTGAAAGAATTAGGGTCATCCGGCTGGAGGACGCTATACCACCATGCAGGGAGGTCCACAGGATCGAACCGTGCATTCCGCCAATCAGCAATAACATTAAAATCCTCACCTGCCGCGTGGTGGAAGGAGACATGGCGCGGGCGGCTTTGAAATCCAATCCGCCCCAGTCATAGCCGAGGATCAGCAGGTAGGCTCCTGTCGCGATTGCGGGAGCGAGCAGAGAAGCCATGAGCGGCGTCCCCCATCCATCCACCTCGCCCGCGAAGTTCCAGTGCATGGGTACGCGACCCGGCAGCCGCCCCATGGCCCAGAGGCTGAAGCCCCAGAGCATGGTGAGTATCAGCCACGCGAGCCATTCTTTCCCGATTTCCCGGCCTCTTTCGGGCTCGGAGCCTCGGTCTGTTCCTTGAAGAATGTCATCAGCCATTGAAGGGCCTCCTGAAAGACCGTGGTGTGAAGCGTGTAGATCTGCTGCTGTCCCTGGCGGCGGCACTTCACCAGGCCCGCTGCTTTGAGCAGGTTCAGGTGATGAGAGATGCTCGCCTTGCCGATCTCGAATCCATGGGAGATGTCCCCAGCGCTCAGATCGCCTCCTCTCAGGCGATCCAGGATCGCGCGACGGGTGGGGTCGCCGAGCGCCTTGAACACCAGAGGATGAACCTCCATGCTGGGCCTCCATGGAAAGCATATGATATTTTGATAATTTTCTAAATATTAAAATTTAGTCCCTGCCACTCCCAGAGAGCAGTGCCCGTGCTATGCATCCCAACCGTGACCCCTTGATTCTCGGCGCGAAAGACCCCAAATCCCTAGCATGGGTAGATATCTGTACATCGAGCCGTTGACAGGTTGGCCAGGTGTTCATATATTACTGCCTTGGCAGTGATTGCTTAGGCATTAAATGTGGGGTTTCCGTCATGAGCACCGAACCAAGGGGGGCCGAGCCGCTCTATACCTCCGAAAACTACAACCCGGAGGACAGCATCGGACGCCTCGTCGCGGATGTGTCCGGGCGGCTGCTGACCGCTGTCGACGAAGAAATGACCGGCCTGGGCATCACAGGAGCGCAGTGGGTGATCCTGATGCGGATCGCCACCGGTTGTGGCTCCACTGCCGCAGAGCTTTGCCGCTTCAGCCGCTACGACACCGGTTCCATGACGCGCATGCTGGATCGCCTGCAAGAGAAGGGCCTGATCCGGCGCGCCAGGAGCGACAAGGATCGCCGGGTGGTGCGCCTGGAACTTACCAAGGCGGGTCGGGATCTGTACACCCTCCTGCCCCCGGTGGCCATCAAGGTGCTGAACACCCACCTCAGAGGTTTCACGCGGGATGAACTGGACCAGTTCAAGGATTTCCTGAACCGCATGCGAGCCAACAGTGACCAGCTCAACCCGATGTCCACCAGCCCCAATCGTCCCTGAGGACCACCGAGATGTCATTCCCCGATCGGCCCAGCCCCGCCCAATGGCCAGCTCAACTTGACGCTGCCATATGATTCGACAATCGGCTTTTTAAAGACGGATGGAGGCTGTCATGTTCCGCATCACGCTCCGGGCTCCTGGCGCCCCGCGCGCTCTCCGCCGGGTTTCCGCGATGATCTGTCTCGCCTTGTGGGGGTCGACAAGGACTTGGTCCCAGGCGCCCTCCACCGCGCCCATGATCAGCCCATCGGGGACCGTTCAGGTCACTCTCGCCCAGGCGATCCGGGTGGCCCTGGATCAGAATCCTCGTGTGATGCAATCCCTATTGACCATCGCCGAAAGCGGCGACGACCGCCGGACCGCAGCCTCCGCGCTCATGCCCACTGTTGCGGCCCAGGCTTACGGTCAGCGCAACAAGTACAACCTCAACGCCCAACTCGGCATGTCGGTCCCGGGCTTTCCGCCGGTGGTGGGACCCTTCAACTGGGACACGATCGGGTTGGAAGCCCAGGTCTCCCTCTTCGACCTTACCCTCTGGAAGAAATGGCGGGCCTCCCAGCATGCAGAGGATTCGGCACGCGCCCAGGGCCGAGCCGTGCGCGAGGAGATCACCGCCCTGGTGGTGGGGCAGTACTTCCAGGCCCTCCGGGCCAGCGCTTCCGTGACGGCCGGCGAGTCCCGGGTGGCGTTGGCCGAAGCCCTGGCAAAGTTGGCGGAGAATCAACAGAGACAGGGCGTGGGGACCAGGCTCGACACCCTCCGTTCGAAGGTCCAACTCCAGACGGAACGACAGCGGCTCATCCAGGCCCAGACTCAGCGCACTACGGCTCTCGCCGGCCTGGGCCGTCTGCTGGACCTGGAGCCGGGCACTCGCGTTGAACTGATGGATACCCTTGCCGCCCCCTCTCTACCTGTGGGTACCTTCCAGGAGGCCTACCAATCCGGTCTGGCACAGCGCCCCGAACTCGCAGCCCTGGATGCCCGCGAGAAAGCCGCCGAAAACCTGCGCGAAGCTGCCCAGAGCCTGCGACTTCCCACCCTCGTCGCCACAGGTACCTACGGCTCTACGGCGCTGCAGTACCAGCCTTCGGTCACCACGTACCAACTAGCCCTAGGTCTTCGCGTGCCGCTCTTCACGGGTGGGCTCGTGTCCTCCCAGGTTTCCCGCGCCAAGTCCGAGCAGAGCCGTGTCCAGGAGGCTCGACGGGATGTCCGTGCCCAGGTCGGATACGAGATCCAGGTGGCTCAGGCGGAGCTTGATGCAGCCGCCCACGAGGTGGAGGTAGCCAATCTCGCCGTGGAACTCTCGACGGAAGCCCTCACCCAGGCCCAGCATCGCTTCGAGGCCGGCGTGAGCAACAACATCGAACTCATCAACGCCCAGGATGAGCTGGCCCGGGCCAACGACAACCAGATCAGCGCCCTCTACCGCCTGAACCAGTCCCGCGCGGATCTGGCCCGGGCGACCGGGCAGCTTGAGACTTTCTTCACCCGCTGATGGAGACTCCGATGAACCAAGAAACTTCCGCCCAGCCGGTCCCGTCCGCAGAGGAATCCCCCGCCAATGGATCCAGTGCCATTAGGGCGCTGCTGATCGGAACCCCCATCGTGCTGCTCATCGCGGCAGGCCTGTGGTTTCACTCCCGCAACCGCGTGAGCACCGACGATGCCCAGGTGGATGGCCATCTCGTGCCCGTCTCCTGCCGAGTCTACGGCACCGTCGACAAGGTACTGGTGGAGGACAACCAGGCCGTGAAGGCCGGGGATCCCCTCGTCACCGTGGACCCCCGCGACATCCAGACCCGGCTTGATCAGGCGAAAGGCGCCCTGGCCCAGGCCCACGCCCAGCTTGAAGGCGCCAAGGCAGATCTCGAGAGAGCCCGGGTGGCCTATCAACAGGCTCAAAGCTCAGACCTGGAGACTGCCAAAGCCAAACTCGATTCCAAGAAGGCCAGCCTGGACAAGGCGAGGACTGACCTCCAGCGCATGAAGCCTCTGGCAGAACGTGAGGAGATCTCGGCCCTTCAGTTCGACGGTTTCAGGACCCAGGCCGAGGTCGCCGACGGTGAATGGCGCGAGGCCCAGCAGCGCCTCGGCTCCCTTCAACAGGAAGCGAACATCCGCAAAGTGGCCGTGGGGGCCGCGGAGGCCCGCCTCGCCTCGGGCCAGGCCCAGGTGGATTCGGCCCGTGCCATCCAGGAGGGCTTCGAACTCCAGCTCGGCTACACGAGCATCCTTGCGCCCGTGGACGGCGTCGTGACCCGCAAGTTCGTCGAGGCGGGCCAGACCATCCAGCCAGGCCAGGGCCTGCTCACCCTCATTCCGCTACACAACACCTGGGTCACCGCCCACTTCAAGGAGACCCAGCTCGCACGGATGAAGCCCGGCCAGGAAGCGGAGATCAAGGTCGACATGAACGGCGTCGTGATGAAGGGCCACGTGGATTCCATAGCGGGTTCCACGGGTTCCCGCATGAGCCTGCTGCCTCCAGAAAATGCTGTCGGCAATTTCGTGAAGGTGGTTCAGCGCATTCCCGTGAAGATCCGCATCGACGAGGAGGAAGCCAGGAAGGTGATCCTGCGGCCCGGCATGAATGTCGAGGCCACGGTGATGCTGCAATGAGACCGGGGTCCACCCAGTGAATTCCTCCCACCGCCACATCAACCCCTGGATCATCGCGCTCACCGTGATGATCGCGACCTTCATGGAGGTCCTCGACACCAGTGTGGCGAACGTAGCGTTGCCACACATCGCGGGAAACCTCTCCGCCACGGTGGAGGAGACCACCTGGGTACTGACCTCCTACCTGGTGGCCAATGCCGTGGTGCTGCCCCTGGGTGGCTACTTCGCCAGTCTCATGGGCCGTAAGCGCTTCTACCTCACATGCGTGATCATTTTCACGGTGGCCTCGATGCTCTGCGGCCTCGCGCCATCCCTGGGCTGGCTGATCTTCTTCCGGGTCCTCCAGGGCCTCGGCGGTGGCGGCCTCCAGCCCATCTCCCAGGCCATTCTGGTGGAAACCTTCCCCCACGAAAAGCGCGGCTCGGCCATGGCGGTCTATGGCATGGGCGTGGTGTTGGCACCCATCATCGGTCCGGTCCTGGGTGGCTGGATCACCGACAACTTCAGCTGGCATTGGATCTTCCTCATCAATATCCCCGTGGGTTTCCTGTCCTTCGCGCTCACCACCGCCCTGGTGCAAGATCCGCCGACCTTCCACCGGATCTCCCTCAAGGAGGGCGCCCGCTTCGATTACCTGGGCATCGGCATCCTCACGCTGGGCCTGGCCTCACTGGAGATCGTGCTGGACGAGGGTCAGCGCAAAGACTGGTTCAGCTCTGGATTCATCGTCTTCTTCGCCATCACGGCGGTGGTGGCGCTGGTCTTCGCCATTCTGTACGAGCTGCGGAAGGAACGCCCCATCGTGGATCTCCGCCTGCTGAAGGACCGTACCTTCGCCGTATCCATCCTCATGCTCTTCATCCTTGGCTTCGTGCTGTACGGCAGCCTGGCGCTCCTGCCCATCTTCCTCCAGACGATGCTGGGCTACACGGCCCTGCTTAGCGGCTGGGTGCTGAGTCCCGGTGGCTTGGCAGTGCTGGTGATGATGCCCATCGTCGCCATGCTGTTGAAGAAGGTGGACACCCGCTGGCTCATCGGCATCGGGTTCTTCACCTGCGGTCTGGGCCTCATCCAGATGGCCGGCTTCAACCTGCAGGTGGACTTCCAGTCGGCCATGATGTCTCGAGTGGTGCAGAGCCTCGGCTTCGCCTTCCTCTTCATTCCCATCAACGTCTCCGCCTTCCAGCACATCCCGCACGAGAAGACGGCCTACGCCGCGGGCCTGATGAATCTGGTCCGCAACATCGGTGGCAGCACGGGCATCGCCATCGCCACCACCCTGCTCTCCCGCCGGTCCCAGTTCCACCAGGCCAACCTCATCGGCCATCTCTCACCTGGAAACCCAGCCTACCAGGGCTTCATGGATCGGGCAGCCCAGCTGGGAGTACTCCGCGGGGGCCTGTCGCCGACGGATGCCGCCCACGTGGCGCAAGGCGTCGCCTACGGCACTGTGATCAGGCAGGCGAGCATGATGGCCTTCTCGGATACCTTCTGGTTCATGGGTGTGCTCTGCTTCGCCCTCTTCCCCCTGCTCTTCCTCATGAGGCGGAGTCGCGCCACGGGACCAGTGGTGGTGGACTGATCCAAACTTGCTTTGAAATGCAAAGGATCACCACGAAGGCGGGAAGACAGGAATAAAGGTTAACAACAAGTGCCCTTGCAGTTCTTCTCGGTATGGCCTACATCGATGCGCGAGACAAACAGATTCTTCGTGGTCTTTCTGTCTTCGTGGTGAAGATTGCATTTCTTGATCTTTGCAAATTCGGTGTCACGGGAAACCAGATGCCTACTGGGCAGCGGGCTCGTCCACGAAGTCCTCGTCGGACAGGCCACTGTCGGGCGGAAGCTTGGCCAGTTCGATCTTGACCAGTTCCTGGTGTTCGATCTCCTCGTCCCGCAGTTCCTCGAAGAGGGCCCGCACTTCGGCATCCTTCAGCGAGGGCAGGGCCGAGACGAAGAAAGAGTGGGCCTTGACCTCGGAAGCCAAGGCAGCCTCCATGGCCTTGCGGGGGCTCATGAAGGCGCGGGCGGCATCATAGTCCGGGGCTTCGACATCGAAGATCATGGCCCGGGTGACGGAGCGCGGCGCGTCCCCGAAACGCTGGACACGGCGGGCCAGGAGCTCCCGACCATGCTTCGCCTCGTTCTCGACCATGTACCGGAAAAACTGCGCAGCCTGGGGCGTCCGGTGCTGGTCCATCTGCGCCGCGAATTCCTCGTAGCGTTCCTGAGCCTCATCCTCGACCAGGATGGCCAGGTCGAGGGCATCCATCAGGGACAGTTTGGCGAAATCGATGCCTTGGATGGCCATGGGACCTCCCTTATTTTTTAATGAAGAGGTCCAGGATGCGCTCCTTGGGCGGGGCATCCTTGGACAGTAGGGTCTGCCGCTCCTTGACCAGATCGCCGTAGGTCGGCGGCGGCTCAGGGTTGCGGTAGAACACGCCGAGGTGCAGCTTGTTCCCGTACTGTTGGGCGAGATCCATGGCCGCCAGGCGATCCGCTGGATTGTGCCCCAGGCTCTGCAGGCTCTCGCTGATGGCCTTGAGGCCCTTGATCTGCTGAGCCTCCTCGCCGTACGTGACGCAGGGGGACTGGATGTTCACGAAGGCGAACCCGGGGTAGCGGATGGCCTCCTCGATGGTCGCCGCCATGCCCACGAGGTCCGTGGGCGAGGCCTGGGCCACGAATCCGGCCCCGTAGGCCAATACGTAGAGCAGAGGATTGACAGGCTCTTCCAGGCTGCCGTAGCGCGATGTGCAGGTGGTGCGGCCCTTCTGGGAAGTGGGCGAGAGCTGGCCCTTGGTGAGGCCGTAGATCTGGTTGTCCATCACAATGTAGGTGATGTCCATGTTGCGGCGGATCAGGTGGGCGATGTGTCCGCCGCCGATGGAGAAACCGTCGCCGTCGCCACCCGCAGCCAGCACCAGCAGGTCCGGATTGGCGAGCTTGATGCCCTGAGCGATGGGCAGGGCCCGGCCATGGACGCTGTTGAAACCGTAGGCGGTGGTGTAGCCCGGGATGCGGCTGGAGCAGCCGATGCCCGAGACGAAGGCGATCTCATGGGGTGGGCGGCCGATGGCGGCCAGGGCCCGGTAGATGCCCTGTACCACGGAGAAGTCGCCACATCCGGGACACCAGATGGGCTTGAGGTCGCTCTTGTAGTCCTTGGGCTGGTACTCGCAAGTGCCGGTTGCGCTCATGGTCGACCTCACTCCTGGGGCTGAAGTTCGCCCTCGTGACTGCGCTGCAGCTCCGAGAGGAGATGGTGGAGGGCCGCGACGATGTCGCCGGGCAGGAAGGGGTTCGCGCCGCTGCGGGCCAGGGGTTTCACGCCCTTTGGCAGATCGATGTGCATCCGCAGCAGCTTGTGGGTCTGCGCCAGATGGGTCTGGTCGATGACCAGGCCCTTCTGG
>CAIXHJ010000397.1 GCA_903919165.1 uncultured Holophagaceae bacterium | reverse complement strand
TTCAGCTCGCTGTGCTTCGCCTCCTCCGCCTTGACGCTTTCCGCCCTTTGACTCCTTTCGGACGTCAGCTTCTGGAAAGAGTCGGCTCTGATTCGAGCCTCCTTGAGTTCCTTGCCGATGGCCTCCGCATCATACCTGGCCTGTGTTCGCCTGGCCCGCAGATCCTCCACCCGCCTGGCCGCCTCTTCGTATTCGCGCTGCCTGGTCATGGCGGCGGCACGCTCCGCCAGAGCGGCCTGGAGCTTGTCCTGGAGTTGGACCACAGCCGGGGCATCCTTGCCGGCCTTGTATCTGCCGGTGGGCGTATATATCTGAAGATAGGCTTCTTCCACCTTTCGCTCGATGGGGCTGGCGGTCGGTCCGGTAACCTGTGCTCCAAGTGAAGTTCTGACGTCAGCCAGAAGGTCGCCGGAAAGCGCCTCCAGTGCCAGTCTGCCCTGAGGCACCCAGAGAACCTGCGCCAGTCCGCTGTTCTCCCGCCGGGATAGTCCCCGTCCCGGTGCGCTTTTGGAGAGCATGGCCCGAACTGTCTCGTCAGCTTTGCTGGACTCAGCCAGGCTGACAAATCGGCCATTTTCCTTTCTTTCGAGTTTGGAGGAGGGACTGTCCAGGAATCGTTTGGTGATTCGATACTCCTGGCCGCCATGGCTGAACTCCACCGTGACCGTGGGCGTTAGCGAACGGCCCCAGGGCCGTATGACGTCCACTTCCTTCCCGCCGACGCGGTGCCCGTCCAGAAGACCGCGACGCATGGCCTCGAACAGGGTGGACTTCCCGGTGGCATTGGGAGCATAAATGACGTTCAGTCCCTCTTGAAACGGCCCCACCGCGATGGCGTCGGCAAAGCAGCGCCAGCCGGACACGCGTATTGATCGGAGGATTATGGCGACACCTCCGTCACCAAAGCATAAAGCTCCATGAGGGCTCTGGAGGCAACCTCCGGCGAGGCACCCTCGGGACGCTGTCCAGCGAACCGAGGATCGGACAATTCCTGGAGCCTGGCGGCTACATTCTGCAGGATGCCGGGCGGCAGGCTGGCCAACCAGTTGGCATCCTCGGGAGAAGGCCGCAGAGCGGAGTGGTCCACCCGGGCAAACAGGAACCGGGAAGCCAGAATTTCCTCGATACGGGCTATCTCATCGCGCTCTCCCGCGGCCAGCAGACCCTTCAACCGCAGCTCTACCAGGGTCGATGCCGGATTGTCCTGGAACTCGATATCGTGGCGGACCTGCAAGAGGTCACCCGGCTCACGGACATCCTTCTCGACGACCCTCCAAGTCAGACCTCCGGTTCGCACGCTGGTGACGACCGGTGCCGCTCCAGGCCCCGCGATGTCCACGACCAAGATATTGCCGCTGTCCCGCTCACCAAAGCTGGTGGTCTCATGAGTCCCAGAGTACGCCATCCGCACCGACCCATCGGGCGCCGGGTAGGTGGCCGTGGAATGCCAGTGTCCCAGAGCCAGGTAGTCGAGGCCAGCACGTATGGCCGCATCACGCGGAATTGGGTAGTCGGGTTCCGGCTGAGGGACTCCTTCCACGGTGCCGTGAGCCAGACCTATCCTGATGGTCCCCGTCTCCGCCGGCGCTATCCATGCCATCGGGTCTTTGCGTGATCGTTTGTCCTTTGTGGGACAGGGATAGATAACTCCGCCAGGGATATCGACGGGCTTCTCTTCGCGAAGCACGTGGACGTGTTCCATCGACTTCCAGGCCGGATGCTCCCAGACTGAGCCTGGAGTCAGCGGATCGTGGTTGCCCGGTATCAGGT
>CAIXHJ010000396.1 GCA_903919165.1 uncultured Holophagaceae bacterium | reverse complement strand
TACTTTCATGGGGGCTCCGCCTCGGAAGGAGGGAGGAAGCTAGGGCCGGGCTCCGCCCAGCCCTAGCTTGGGGGCGCGGGGGTGTGCGCGCAGCGCGGGACCCCCGCACCGGTATCCAGGACTACTTCTTGCAGACGTGATCCTTCAGGGCCTCTT
This sequence comes from uncultured Holophagaceae bacterium, assembly GCA_903919165.1. Classification (GTDB taxonomy): domain Bacteria; phylum Acidobacteriota; class Holophagae; order Holophagales; family Holophagaceae; genus Geothrix. The sequence goes on along the minus strand of CAIXHJ010000396.1, from coordinate 3,561 downwards.
CCTTGGAGAAGTAGATGGTGCTGTCGCCGGTGATGACCCAGATCGCCTTGTGGGCATTGCCGTCGAAGGCCTTGTCCTTGCCGCCTTGCTCCTTGATGTCGCCCTTGTGGATGATGTAGTTCACCTGCGCCTTGGAGCCGGTGTTGAACTCGGACAGGTCCGCCCACCAGTAGACGCCGAAGTCGGTCTTGCCCGTCGGCATCATGGGGTTGGGCCACTCGATGTCGGGCAGGGGCATGTTGGGGCTCTTCCAGAGGTGCGCCCCCCACTTTTCAAACTTGCCGTCACAGCGGTGGTAGTTGATCTCGATCTTGCCCTCGGGTGGGGCGGCCAGGGCGGGAGCGAGGATCAGGGCGAACATGGCGATCGCCTTGAGGAAGGTCGTGCGGAGGCTCATGCGTGACTCCTTGTGGGGGATGGGAGGGCGTCAGCCCTCGGGTGGGAGAAAATCAGCCCTTGTTGGCGCCGGAGGTGAGGCCGGCGATCATCCAGCGCTGGGCGAGGATGAAGACGAGGGTGATGGGGAGGCCCGACAGAATCGCGGCTGCGGCGAAGTCGCCCCAGAGGTACTTCTGGGCGTAGAGAAACTGCTTCATGCCTGCGGCCAGGGTGAGCTTTTCCTGGCTGCGCAGCAGGACGGAGGCCACCGGGTATTCGTTCACGGCCCCGATGAAGGCCAGGAGGAAGATGACCATGATGATGGGCAGGGCCATGGGCAGGAGCACTCGGGAGAAGGCCTGCCAGGGCGTAGCGCCGTCCACGGTGGCGGCTTCCTCGATCTCGCCGGGAATGGTCTCGTAGAAGCCCTTGATGGTCCAGATGTGCAGGGCGATGCCGCCCGAGTATGCCAGGACCAGGGCCCAGGGGCTGTCGATTCCGACAATCGGGAACGTGTGTCCCAGGCGGGAGAATATGGAGTGGATGGCGATGAGGGCCAGGATCGTCGGAAACATCTGCATCAGCATCAAACCCACGAGCGAGGCCTTCTTCCCTTGGAACTTCATCCGGGCGAAGGCGTAGGCGGCGGTGGTCGAAAGGAGTACGGCCACAACGGCCGATACGCTGGCCACCTTCACCGAATTCCAGAGCCAGTGCAGCACGGGCAGATCGGGGACGATCACGCGGCCATCGGCATTGGTCACGGGGAGGCCCAGGGCGAAGCGCCAGTGCTCCAGGCTGAGGGTCTTGGGGATGAGGCCGCCCGTGGCGAAATTCCCGGGCCGGAGGGAGATGGAGACCGTCATCAGCACCGGGAACATGACCAGGGCGCAGAGCGCGATGAGGAAGACATGCGCGGCAACCACCCGCCAGCGCTGGGACCTGTCGATGACGATGGCCATGGGCTGTTCCTCTCAGGACTTGGTGTCTTCGGCGATCCTGGTGGCCCGGATCTGGATCACCGAGATCACCGCCACCAGGATGAAGACCACGGTGGAGATGGCCGCGCCCAACCCAAATTTCTGGCCCGAATCCCCGAAAGCCATGCGGTAGGTGTAGGACACGAGAATGTCCGTGGTCCCCGCCGGCGTCGACGTGTTCAGGAAGTCCGGCAGTCCGCCGGTCAGGAGGTTGATGAGGACGAAGTTGTTGAAGTTGAAGGCGAAGGCGGAGATGAGTAGAGGTGTCAGGGGCTTCAGGATCAGGGGCATGGTGATCTTGAAGAAGTTGGTGAGGGGCCCCGCACCAGCCACCGCGGAGGCCTCGTAGAGATCCTGCGGGATGGCCTTGATGAGCCCCATGCAGATCACCATCATGTAGGGGAACCCCAGCCAGGTGTTGACGATGAGGATCATCGTCTTGGCCAGGAAAGGGTCGGAGAACCAGGTTGGCTTGAGGCCGAAGAGGGTGCTCAGCACAAGGTTGATCTCGCCCGAGTTGTTGTTGAAGAGGCCCTTAAACACCAGGATGGAGATGAAGCCCGGGATCGCGTAGGGCAGGAAGAGCAGCAGCCGGTAGACCGAGCGGAAGCGGAGCGATTCCCAGTTCAGCAGCACCGCCAAGACCATGCCCAGGGAAGTACAAAACAACACGGACAGAGCGGAGAACACAACGGTCCAGATGAAGATGCGCCAGAGGGGTTCCCGGAGGGCGGCGTCCGTGAAGATATCAACGTAGTTCTTCCAGCCGATGTCCACCTGGAAGCCCGGATCCACTGGATCGCCAGAGGCTGTCTCGTAGAACCCCGTCTTCATGTTCGGCCGGAGGGCACTGCCGTCCTGGTTGTTGGTGAGGCTGCCGTCCCTGTTTCGCGTGTACTGGGCGCGCGAGGGTGCGAACTCCCGCAGACCCGTCATGCGGATCTGACCCCCATCGGGCATCAGCACCGTGAGGCCCTTCAGGAAGGCCTGATGCTCGATCAGGTCCTTCATGGGCATCTCATCACTGGCCAGGGGCACCAAGAGGGGCTCAGCCTTGAGGGTCAAAGGTTTCTCGGGGTCAAGGGTGATGGGTCCGGTGGCAAAGACCTTGCCACCCTCGGCATCCTCCAAGCGCAGGCGCCAACGGTTGCCTTCAGCATGGAGGGTCGAATTGTACGTGGCACCCTCGGCCCGGTAGGTCTCTTCCAGCAGGTAGTTCGTAGCCCGCGGGAATGTGAGGAGGTTCTTGGAACTGTAATTGGTGAAGCCGATGCGGATGGTGTAGAGCATCGGGAAGACCACGAAGATCAGGGCCGCGCCGATCCCCGGGAAGAGGTAGCGGTAGGCGTAGGTCTTCGGGGAGGTGTAGATCCAGATGAAGCAGGCGAGGGTGACGAGCATGATGCCGGCCAGGAGGATCTCCCCTGTGGCATAGACCAGGGTGACGAAGAACAGCCCCACCAGGCCCAGGAGAATCATCAGGGCGGGATGGAAGAATCGCTTAAAGGCCGGGGGCATTTTCATGGGAGGGTCCGGTTCAGGGGAGAGTAACGTTCCAGGCGGCGAGGCGAGCCGGTCGGCCCGCCCCGCCCTGGATACATCGCTACCTCAGGATCCGCTTGGCGGCGGCGTCGAGGGCTTCCTTGGGGGTCTGCCGGCCCTCGGTCATGTTGTTGAGGGCGGAGACCATGGCGGCCCAGAAGCGACCCATCTGCGGGTTGTTGGGCATGACGACGCCGTCTTTGGCGCTGGCCATGGAGACCTGGATCAGTGGGTCGGACTTCATCTTGGCGAAGGCGACCTTGCTGGCGGGCGTGCCAATGGCCACATCGGCATTCATGGTCTCGAGGCCATGCAGGCTCAGCATGCTGTTCTCGATGAACTCGCGGGCGATGTCCACGTTGCCGGCTGCGGAAGCAGCCTTGGTGATCATGGCGCCCAGGTAGCCGACGAAGGGGGAGGCTGGCTTGCCGTCCACGCTGGGGATCTTGGCCACGCCGAAGTTGATCTTGGCCTTCTTGAGGTTGTCCCAGGCCCAGGGGCCGCTGATCATCATGGCGAGCTTGCCCTGCGCCATCTGGGATTCCATGTCGGCGTAGGAGGCGCCCTTGGGCATGACGCCCTCCTTCACCAGCCGCGTGAGCATCTCGGCGCCCTTCAGTGCCCCGGCGTTGTTCACGCCCGTGTCCTTAGCATCATAGGT
>CAIXHJ010000395.1 GCA_903919165.1 uncultured Holophagaceae bacterium | reverse complement strand
GGGGTCACCGGCAAGGATCTGATCCAGGATCCTGAAGACTTGGCCGGACGCCAGTACCACGGGCACACCCGCCCGCGCGGCCACCTCGGCGGCCTCCACCTTGCTGACCATGCCGCCCCGACCCCGCCCCGAGGTGCCTTCCAGGTCGACCTCGAGCCTGGAACCGAAGGGGACCTCGATCAGGGCTTTCGCATCCGGGTGGAGCTCGGGGTTTCGGGTATGCAGGGCGGTCACGTCCGAGAGGAGCACCAGCAGATCCGCCTCCAGGTGAGTGGCGACGAGGGCCGAGAGATGGTCGTTGTCGCTGAAGACGGGCGTGTTTCCGGAGAAGGTGCGCTCCAGCTCCAGCGTGGAGACGGTGTCGTTCTCGTTGAGCACGGGAATCGCGCCCAGCTCCAGCAGGGTATCCAGCGTGTGCCGGAGGTTGGCGTGGCGGATGGGGTCCGAGAAGTCGTCCTCCGTGAGCAAGACTTGGGCCGCGCAGAGGCCCATGCGGGCGAAGCCCTCCTGGTAGATGGACATGAGCTGGCCCTGCCCCGCGGCCGCACAGGCCTGCTTCTGGGGCAGTCCCTCGGGCTTGATGCCCAGCTGGCGGGCGCCGAGCCCGATGGCGCCGGAGGACACCAGCACGGGCTGGCCACCCCGTCGGCGCAGCTCGGCCACGGTCTCCATGAGGCCGTAGAGGCGGCTGAGGGCGGGCCTGCCTTCGGCATCCAGGACGACCTGGGTGCCGAATTTCACGACGACGCGTCGCGCCTGGGGGAGGCCATCCCTGCTTGTAGGCAGGGCCCTCTGGTTGGCTGAGGATTCAGGGATGTGATTCATGGGAACCTGCGGAAAGAAAAACCCCCGGGTCGGTGTGCGACGCGGGGGTGGAGGTGAGCAGACCGTAAAGGCGGCTGGCTCAAACCCCTCCTACCGGCGCACCGGAGGTGGGCTGGCTAGGCGGCGGGTTGAGGGTCGCGACAGGAATCATGATCTGCCAAGTGTGCCGAAAGGGACCTTGGGACGCAACCGGGATCGGCGACTCCCTTCCAGCTAGGGCTGTCGGCCTTTTTCCAGCTCGGCCTCAAGCAGGATCCGGAGGCGAGTCCGGGGGACTAAAGGCCTCAGCGGGGGCAGCAGGTCCAGCCCTTCCCTGGCGGTAGACTGGGCCTTCTCCAGCTGGCCAGCCGCGCGATAGGCCTGCGCCAGGGACAACAGGAAGATCGGCTTCAGGTGGTGGGTAAGTCTCACCAGGCGCTCTGCGCACTGGACGGCCAACTCAGGATTCCGCAGGTGGATCGGGAGGACTGTCAGCATGGCGGATGAAGCGAGTTCCAGTGTCTGGATGGATGCATCGCCAGCCTGGGCGCCCTCGCGTAGGGCCTCCAGGCCCGAAGCGGCCAAATTCCCGCCAACCCTCGGACCATGCAAGCGCTGCTTGAGCGTTCCGGCAAGCACCTTGTCGTAGGCCAAGGGGACCGACCAGCCTTGATTGTCTGGACTCAGCGCGACAAGACGTTGCTGGATCGGAATCGACCGATCCAGCAATTCGATCGCACGCTGGGCGTTCTCTTTTTCATGCTCGCGATGAGGATTCAGCAGGGGGTTCAGCAGGTCGAGATAGGTAAGAGCCTCGCCAGAGAGTTCGACCGCGAGATCGTGCTGGGCGCGCGTGTCCTTGGCGTCGGCTGCCGCGAGAAGCTCGAAGGGGCCGCGGGCCTGCTTGAACGCCGCTAAGGCGGGTACGTACATCCGGGCCTCTGTCAGGGCCATGGCCAGTTTTCGGTGAGTGGATGCCACCAGGCGCCGGGTCGTGGCGCTGCCCTTGTCAGCGGCTGGAAGCGCATCCCAGGCAGCCAGAGACTGGTGGTACTCCTCTATGGCTCTCTCTGGCTCTGTTTCGACCAAGATGCTGCCGATCTTGAGGTGGTCAATGGCCACCGCCCGCTGCGAGCGTGCGAAGCTGGGATCAACCTGGAGGGCCCGGACTGAGAGTTCAAGCGCCTTGCGGTACATCTGGAGGGCGCCCTCGGCATCGCCAAGGCTGGGCACGCCGTTTTGTCCGAGCTGGTCGCCTAGGCTTGCGTAGGTGGAGGACACCTCCGCGATCTGGGCCGCAGACGGACTCGAGTGGGCCAAGAGCGCGTTGAAGGTGGCGACCACCTCGCGCATGGACACGATGGATTCTTGAGCCCGTCCGGCAAAGAAGAGGATCTCGCTGCGGGACCGCTCTGCCAAGGCCAGCGGCCCGAGCACCTCCGGGCTTTCTGGAGTGGCCGCTCTGAGTGCCTTGGCGATGCTGACGGCCTTGGTGAGGCTCACCAGGGCCCCCTCCGAGTCGCCGATGTTCTTCTCGTAGGGATTGCCCTGCAGGTTGCCCAGGCGCGTGTAGGCATCGACCAGGTCCAGCTGGGTCAAGCGGTCGCCAGCCACGTCCTTCGCCATGTGGTCCAGGTGCTCCAGCACGCGTTCCACCAGAAGCCGCCGCACCGGGGTCGAACCAGGAAGCTGCTTGACGGCCTCATCGATCTCCGAGAGCAGGCTGCTGCTCAGCTGCCGCATATCCTCTGAGCGTGCCTCGGCCCTTCGGCGTTCCAATGTCGCCACCCGGAACTGCGACAGCACACCGAACAGGCCGGCCACCAGGGTGGCGAACAGGAGGGATACAGCCCCCAGGGCGAGCTTGTTCCGCCGCGCGAACTTGCCAGCCCGGTAGCGGAGGGTTCCGCGTCGCGCTAGTACCGGCCGCCCGTCCAGGTAGGCCTGGATATCCGAGGCGAACTCGTCGACCGACCGGTAGCGTTCCTGCGGCTCCTTGCGCAGCGCCTTGAGCACGATGGCATCCAGATCGGCATCGGGCCGTTCCGAAGCGACTGATACCGTGCTGGGCTTGCGCGGCTGCTCGCCGCAGATCACGCGCAGCATCTCAGCCGTGGT
>CAIXHJ010000394.1 GCA_903919165.1 uncultured Holophagaceae bacterium | reverse complement strand
CTGGCCGTCAGCGTGCTGAAGGGCTTCTCCTGGCGCTACGTCTTCATCGCCTCGGCCATCTACTGTGCGGCCATGCTGCTGCCGACGGTGTTCCTCTTCAGGGATCCCCCCCGACCCGAGAACACTAAGAGCCTCCGTGAAGTCGCCCACAGCGCGGCCATGGTGCTGGGCGACGCCCGGTTCATGCTGATGATCGTGATCTACTCCGGGTTCTGGGTGCTCTACTTCCAAACCTTCGGTTCCGTCCTCTGGTACCTGCGGGACTTCGTGGACGCCACGCCGGTGGACCGCTTCTTCGCGGCCTTTGGAGTCCCACTGAAGTTCGACGCCGAGCACGTCACAGTGGTCAACAGCGGAACCATCATCCTGCTGCAGGTCCTGGTGAGCCGGGCCGTGAAGAACATCCGGCCGCTGCCCACGATGGTGGCGGGCATCGTCATCGGAACCCTGGGTTTCCTGTGCCTTGCCGTGTCCACCAACATCTGGGTGTTCATCCTCGGCATGTCGGTCTTCGCGATCGGGGAGATGACGGCCCACCCGAAGTACTACAGCTACGTGGGTCTGGTCGCGCCGGCGGACAAGAAGGCCGTCTACATGGGCTACGCATTCCTCTACGGCGTGATCGGAAGCCTCATCGGCTCAAGCCTGGGCGGCCTGCTCTACGGATCCATGCTGAAGCCCCTCATCGGCCAGCCCGGGGCAGCAGCGGCGGCGCGGGTCTTCTGGCTCCTCTTCGTGGCCCTCAACATCATGGCCGCCATCGGTCTGGTCTTCTACGACCGGGCCTTCGCGGCGGACACGCCGGAGACCCATGAAAAGGCCCGGAAGTTGATGCTCGGCATCTACCTCCTGCTGCTCGTGGTGGGCCTGCTGTTCCTCCGCTCATCGATCTTCGGAGGCGCGGAGATCTCCTACAAGACCCTGGTCCAGGCCGGGATCATGCTTCTCCTCGGAGCCGGCGGGATGACGGTCAGCTTCCGGAAGCGGGAAACCTTGGACTCCTAAGTACGCCGGAGACTCTGGGAGCGGTCGGTCCGCCGGACCTGGATGAAGCGATGGACGGATTCGAGATCGGTGCCAGGCCCCGGGGTGAGCACGAGCCCAAGGCGCGTGGGAAAGTCCTGTCCCTCGAGGTAGGTGAGGTGACGGACCTCTGCGGGGCAACGGAGCAGGGTGCCATCGGGCAGCTCCGCGTCGATTTCCACCGAGGCGTGAAGATCCACCATCAGGGCCTCCGCTAGGGCAAGCCCCACGCCCTTCTCGGTGAGGTTCATCAGGAGTGCGTCGTAGTGGTTGGAACCGAGGGTCATCTGCACCTTCAGGGGGGACTGGTCGGGGGCGGCCACCCGGACATCCCGCCGGCGGTGGAGGCGGGCTGATTGGTGGGGCCAGTCAAGGCGTAGCAGGGTGGTTCCTGACTTGTCCTGGATGGGCGGGAGCAGCAGGGATTCCAGGGTGAGCACCTCCTCCCCGAGCAGAATGGTCAGCGTCACCGGCATGCCCTCAGGGGGCAATGAATCCCGGGCATTCAGGCCGGACAGGTCCAGGTACGAGCTCGGCCGGAAGGCCTGGATGTGCAGGTCCCCAAGCAACCGTGAACCGGGCCCCTGGAGTCTGAGGCTGGCCACCGCTTTGGTGAGGCGGGCCTGGATGAGGAACTGTTCCAGCGCTGGGGCGGACAAGGAGGATGCATGGCCCATGGGTTCTGCCTTTCAAATGCCTTGATCCAGGCGGTGTGCCAGGTTGGGGTGCAGGCCCGCGGCCAGGATGGCCCTCGCGGCGCCCTTCACATCGTAGTCGAGGCGATGCAGTCGCAGGCGGCGGCGCTTGGGGTCGAAGGTCATGAATGAGACGCGCGGATCCCGATCCCGAGGCTGGCCCACGGAGCCAGGGTTCACGAGGTACCGACACTGGGGCTGGAGGTGGAACCACTCGCCCGGATGAAGGCAGATCCAGTTCAACTGGCCCAAGGATTCATTCAGCTCAAAACATCCCGGCAGATGAGTATGGCCAAAGAAGCAGAGCTGACCCTGGAAGGCGTCGAACGCATGGCTGATCTCGCGCATGTGGAGCAGGTAGGTGTCCTCGTCCATGGGGGACCCGTGGGCGATCATGTAGTCCTCGCCCACCCATATGGGACCCACCGGCAGGTCCACCAGGAAGCGCCAGTTGTCCTGCCGGAGCTTCTCCCTGGTCCAGTCGGCAGCCTGACTGGCTGGAAGGCTGAAGGAGCTGTCAGGTTCGAGGCCCGCACAGACCTTGTCGTGGTTGCCACGGACCACGAAGCGGGGCCGCAACTCACGGACCTTGTCCAGCAACTGGTTGGGGTGGGCGCCGTAGCCCACCAGATCGCCGAGCAGCACGAAGCGGTGGATCGCCCTGCGGCGCGCAAACCTCAGCACGGCCCTGAGGGCGTGGAGGTTCGAATGCAGATCGGAAAGAATGAGATCCACGTGGGATATCCGGGGGTGGGCCTTCAGTCTAGCAAGGCCGACACCAGCTCCTCGGAACTGTGACCAAATGGCAACATCATCGGGGCCAGGGACCAGGCGGACATGCGGGCCGCCCAGCGGGCCATGAATGCAGCGCGGTCCTGGGCCAGGGGACGATTGGGATCCCGCCCCGACCGCTCCCAGGCCCGTGCTGGTGGTACCGCCAGCCAGAGTGGCGCGAAGTCCGCGGCTGCCACGGCCGTACGGTTCAACGGAGATTCCCAGGCCCCGCCTCCTATGGCCACCACCGCGGGTTTGGTGAGTAAATCTGGAAGGAGGACAGATTCGAGATCCCTGAAGGTGCTTTCGCCTGACTCTGAAAAGATCTGGGCCACGGAGCGACCTTCCCGAATCTCGATGGCTTCATCAAGGTCGTAGAAGGGCAGGGCGAGTCTGAAGGCAAGCCGCCGGCTGACAGTAGTCTTCCCGGCGCCGCTGCCGCCGATCATCACGAGACCCTGGCCGCGTCGGAATGGAGGGCGGACGCGCCAACGCCGCCGCTGGGCTTCCCAGCCGAGGGTCGCAGGCTCTTCGGTCCGATGGACCTCTCCCACCATGGCCAGGGACTCGGCGCCGGCTTCGAAGCAGGCGACAGCATCCGCGAGAGTCAGGCCCCCG
>CAIXHJ010000393.1 GCA_903919165.1 uncultured Holophagaceae bacterium | reverse complement strand
GTTAACAGCCCAACTGGTACTGCATCTACAGGTATGACTATTCCTGCATCTAGCACCTTGGTGTTTACTCAATATCCCGAAGATGAACAAGATCGTCGGCAGGCACCTAAGGGAAGTCATTGGCGAGAAAAGTTTCGAGTCCGCGATGGATTTCATCGGTGAAGTGAAGTCTGGGCGATCCGTTTCTTACGAGGGCGAATTCGATTTGGATACAGGGAAACGCTGGCTCCAAGTGAATGTATCTCCCGTTTTCAATTCCGCCAGACAGGTTGAATCCATCGCCGTGCTCGGCCACGACATCACGGAGCGCCGGTCGACCGAGGATGCTCTGCGGAGAAGCAAGGCCAGCTTGCAGAGCATCCTCGCCTCGGCTGCCGCCGGGATTCTGGCAGTCGGCAACCAGCGGGAAATACTTCATGTCAATGGGCGGTTCGCCGATATCTGGGGTATCCCCCAACACCTTCTCGACTCCGGTAACGACAAGGCACTCCTGGATTATGTTCTCTGCCAGCTGACCGATCCCCAGGCCTTTCTTGGGAAAGTCGAGGCTCTGTATAACTCGGACCAGGAAGACGTGGACACCCTGGTTTTCAATGATGGTCGCATCATCGAGCGCTATTCCGTTCCGATGATGCTGGAGGGCTCGGTGACCGGCCGGGTATGGTCCTTCCGGGACATCACCGCCCAGAAGACCCTCGAACAGGATCTCTCCAAGAACCTCCAATTCCTGCGAATACTCATCGAGACCCTGCCGAATCCCCTCTATTACGAGGACAGGGAAGGGCACATTCTAGGATGCAACCTGGCTCTTCAGGAATTCCTCGGCCTGCCTGCCCATCAGATCCTTGGGAAGCATCCGAAAGACCTGCTTCCCGAGGCGGAAACAAAGTCGCAGGAAGTCCCTGAGCACGGTTCCAGTGAGGGATTGGATCTCCGTGAGGGCTCGTTCACGAGGACGCTTCCCGATGGACGGGTCCAACACGTCACCTTCCGCAAGGCGCCGTTCTTCCAGGCGGACGGAGAACTCGCCGGACACGTGGCCACCTTCCTGGACTTCACGCGGATCAAGGAGACGGAACAGGCCCTCCGCCACAACGAATCGCTCTTCTCCATGATCAACCAATATGTGATCGACCTCATCGCGATCATCGATAGCAACGGGGACCGGCTCTACAGCAGCCCCTCCTATTGTTCCGTCCTGGGCTATTCCGAGCTGGAGATGGCTGCGCATTCACCTTGGGACTTGCTCCATCCCAATGACACCCAGAGGGTTTCCACTGCCATTCGCGGGCTCAGGAAGGGGCACCCTATCCGGAACCTCGAGGTCCGGCTCCATCACAAGGACGGCAGGTGGCTTCATTTCGAGAGCACGGTTGCGCTCATACCCAATACCGATGCGGGTGTCGCCACTGCGCTCATGGTGGCCCGGAATGTCACCGAGCAAAAGGAAGCCGAGCAGAGCCGGTCAGTCATGGAAGGGCAGTTGAGACAGTCGCAGAAGCTCGAGGCCATCGGGCAATTGGCCGCGGGCATCGCCCATGAGATCAACACCCCGACCCAGTACATCGGGGATAACGCGACCTTCCTTCGGGATTCCTTCGATGAAGCCTTTTCGATCGTGGGACGGCTAAGGGCCCTCCTCCTGGAAATCCAGGCCATGGGAGGCGATGCGGGCGAAGCCGCGGGGAAGGGCCTCAAAGCGTTGGCGGAGACCGACCTGGAATACCTTGAAACCGAGATTCCCAAGGCCATCCAGCAGAGTCTTGATGGCGTGGGGCGCATCTCGGAAATCGTCACGGCCATGAAGAATTTCTCACACCCTGGAGGCGAAGCCAAAACCCTCACGGACCTCCATCAGGCCATCGAGAGCACCATCACCGTCTCCCGGAACGAATGGAAGTACGCGGCTAATCTAGTGACTGATTTCGATCCGGACCTGCCTCCGGTGCCCTGCTATCCCGGTGAGTTCAACCAGGTGATCCTCAACCTCATCGTCAACGCGGCCCACGCCATCAAATCGGCCAAGGGCGGACAGGATTCGGTCATCCTCGGACAGATCACCGTGAAAACCCGCGCCTTCGCGGACGCGGTCGAAGTCTCGGTGTCCGATGACGGTACCGGCATCCCAGAGGCCGTTCAGGCGCGCATGTTCGAACCGTTCTATACCACCAAGCCCCTCGGCAAGGGGTCGGGCCAGGGATTGGCCATCGCCCATGCCGTGATCGTCGAGAAACATCAGGGCCGCATCGACGTGCAATCGGAGGTGGGCAAGGGCACCACCTTCACCATCCGTATTCCTCTGAATGGGAATGGGGCAGCGAAGGAGGATGCCAAGTGACGGTCCATCTCATCCCTCATCCCGATCCTGAATACGGAAAGGCCGTGCTCATGGCACTGTCGGACAGCCTGGACGCCTGTTCCGCGGTCGTGGACAGATCTGGGCGGATCGTGGGCGCGACAGAAGCCTGGCAAACCTTCAGGGGGCGGAACCCATTCCTCTCCGGACAGGGGCTCGGAGCCTCCTACGCCGAGCTTTGCCAGGATCTCGTTCATTCCCCTGACGATCATGTGTCCAGCGTAGCGCTGGGACTGATTAGCGTCATCGAGGGGCGGGTCTCACGGGTGAGCTTCGATTACCCTTTCCACGAGAAGTATGGTCCGCACGATTATGGTTGCACGGCCGTGGCGCGGCCCCCCGGGGACGACCTCCGTGCGGTGATCCACATCCGGGACATCACCGAGCGGAAGCAGGCAGAGGGCAAACTAAGAGAAAGCGAACGCCTGCTCAGGGAATCCCAGGCGATTGCCCAGCTGGGCAGCTACGTTTTTGACGTGTCCGCCGATTTCTTTACCAGTTCCAAAATGCTCGACGACATCTTCGGCATCGATGAAAAGTACGAGCGGTCCCTTCAAGGCTGGATTGCCCTGATCCACCCCGATTGGCGAGAGCAGATGATCGTCCACTTTATGCAGGACGTCCTGGTAAACCGTCATCGATTCGACAGGGACTACAAAATCATCAAGCAGGATACGGGTGAAGAGCGCTGGGTTCACGGCCTGGGACAACTTGAAATCGATCAGGACAATCAGCCGAAAACGTTGATTGGAGTCATCCAGGACATCACCGATCAGAAGCGGGCCGAGGAAGAGAAGGCGGAGCTCCAGGCCCAGCTCCAGCAAGCCCAAAAATTGGAAAGCCTGGGAACCTTGGCGGCGGGCATCGCCCACGAGATCAACACGCCCACGCAGTACATCGGGGATAACACCACCTTCCTCCGCGATGCATTCACCGAATCCATGGCTCTGATCCGAGCGATGAAGGC
>CAIXHJ010000392.1 GCA_903919165.1 uncultured Holophagaceae bacterium | reverse complement strand
GGACCTCCGGCGGTTCGAGAATTTCCTCCGGGTCCAGGAAGTGGTGGTCCAGCTACTCAGCAGTGACCGGGCAGACTTCCGCCTGAACGCCGTCCAGACCCTCGCCGGCATGGCCCGCTGGGCCCAGGACCCCGGCCTTCCGGCCGAAGCGGAAGGCCCCATGGCCGAGGCCCTGAGGGCGCATTTCGCCTGGGAACCGGATCCTTCGATTCACCGCTGGACCACCGAGGCCCTCGAATCCCTTCTGACGGCACTGGTCTTCCGCGGCGAATTCGCCCATGTGATCTCAGATTTCCGGGAGCTTGAGGACCTCACCACCTTCCTGGAAAAGCAGTATCCCTGGCGGAGCGAGGCCATCCACCGTCTTCGTTCGGCCCTCACCCGCCCCCTGCTGATGGACGCCGTAGTCGATCATTCCTTCACCATGGCCCGCGACCGGGTGATCCAGGAAGTGCATCCCTACCTGGTGTTCCTGGGTGACCCCATGGCCAGGTGCCTGGTGGTCCGTCTTGGGGAGGAAAGCGACCGCATCCGGCGTGGACGCCTGGTCGAAGAGGTCCGGAGCATGGGATCCACTTCGCTGGCCGCCCTGTTGGACGCCCTCACCTCGCCGGCCTGGTTCCTTGTGCGGAATGCCCTGACACTCCTGTCCGACTTGGGGGACGTCGACTGCCTCCCGGCCATCATCCCCCTTCTCCGCCACCCTGAGCCGCGAGTGCGTCGCACCGCCGTGCGTGCGCTTTGGAAGCTGGGCGGACCCGCGGCTGAGCGGCACTTGCTGGCCCGCATGAAGGACACGGACGCGGAGACGATGCAGGAGATTTTCTTCGTCCTCGGGCAGCTGCGCTCCGAGACCTGCCTCCCGACGGTCCGCGAATTGGCCGAGGACAAGCGGGTGCTGGAGCGGCTTCGGATCCAGGCCCTGAACACCCTCGGGCAAATCGCCTCCCCCAAAGCCATGCCGGTCATCCTGGGATGCATGCGGCGGAAGGGGTTCTTCAGCGTTGGGGAACCGTCAGCCATCCGCATGGCGGCCGCCAAGGCCCTGGCCGCTCTAGGAACACCCGAGGCCCATGCCGCGCTTCAGAAGGCGGCGAACACCGAGCCGAAAGGCGAGGAACGCGAGTTGCTGCACCGCCTTCTAGGCCGCCCAGCAGCACCTTGACTGCGGTTCAGGCTCACCCGGATCCCCGCCAGCTGCTGGAGGCCTCGAAGCCTTCATTTCCGTGGAACTGGCCCTCGAGATCCGGAGCCCCTCAGCGGCCTGACCCTCTTCTCCGGCAGGCTGGTCGAGGCTGTCTGCCAGCTCGATCCCATGACGCCGATCACAGAACATGCGAAAATCGATGCCTTCGCGGAGCGCCCATGTCGTTCACACATCTCAATCCAGGCAGGCAGGCTCCTGAAATCGTCAACGCCATCATCGAGATCCCCACCGGATCCCGCATCAAGTACGAGATCGACCACCACACGGGCCTCGTGCACGTGGACCGTGTGTTGTTCTCGCCCTTCCACTACCCAGCCGAATACGGATTCATCCCAGGCACCCTGGCCGAAGATGGGGATCCGGCGGACATCCTCGTGCTCATCAACGGTTCGACTTATCCTGGCGTGGTGATACGTGCACGACCCATCGGCTTGCTGCGCATGACAGACGAGAATGGCCGCGATTCGAAAATCCTCGCCGTGGCCACTGATGACCCGACCTACTCCCACGTGACCTCCCGCAGCGACCTGCCTCCGCACTTTCTCCTGGAGGTGGAGCACTTCTTCGTCACCTACAAGGACCTGGAACGGAAGACCGTTTCCAGCGACGGCTGGGGCGGCAAGGACGAGGCCCACGCCTTCGTGCGGGCCTGTGTCGAGGCCTATCAGAAGCAGCAGCAGACCTAGGAGGGATGGTGGCGCGGGAGATGGCCCCCGGACTCGTCTGCTTTGACCTGGACGGGACCCTCGTGGATCCTCTGCTCGGCGTACGGAATTGCCTGGCAAAGACATGCGAGGCCTTCAGCTTGACCATGCCGGACGAAACCACCATCCGCGACTGGATCGGCTTCGGCATGCGTGAATCCCTGGCCACACTGAGAGGCCTTGAGGATCCCGCTCGTCTCGAGGCCGCTCTCGACTTTTATTGGGAACGCTACCGCGAGGAGGGAGTATTCGAGCACGAGTTGTACCCCGGCATCTTCCATCTGCTGCATCGGCTGAAGCGCCAGGGCCATCGCATCTACATCGTGTCCGCCAAACCCAGCCTCTTCGCCCGACGCATCGCCTACCAGTTCGACCTGAACCTCATCTTCGATGACATCTTCGGTAGTACCCTCCAGGGTCGGTGGCAGCCCAAGGTCGATGTGCTTGCTGGCCTGGCGATACAGGGCACCATCTGGCCCGGCGGCGTGTTCATCGGCGACCGGGGCGAGGATATGGCAGCAGCCCGCGACCAAGGCCTGGAGCCAGTCGGGGTGACCTGGGGTTATGGCAGCCGTGAGGAACTGGCCTCTGCCGGCGCGAGTCAGCTGTTCGATTCGGTGTCGGAACTCGATAACTGGCTCCGGTCCCGTTTTCCCCAGCCGGAACGGTACGACGCCTTCAGCCGTTCGGAGTAGACCAGCGGGTGCCTGCGGGAACCTGGAGGTGGAAGGTACCTGGTGGCAGCGTGACGGGTGATTTCGGATCCAGCAGTTCCAGCTTCTGCTTCGCTCCTGTGGGATCCGTCCACTCAAGGGTATGCAGCAGGCCTTTGCGGCCGGTGGCTTTCAAATCCGGCAGCCCAGCTTCCCTGGGAGTGAGCTTCACCGTCTCCCCTCCGAAAAGGTCGACCCGGTAAAGGCGATTGAGACCGGCCGGATCAAGCAGGATGCCCAGCAGGGGAAAATCGCGCACCGCCCGGGCCAGTTCCATCCGCTGAGCCGTGCGGGTGTCCGGGTCGTACTGCACCAGGTGCCGTCCATCGCAGGTGACCGTCAATCCCCCTTCGTAGGACACCTTCAGGCGCCCACCCCTGACCAGGACCAAGCGACCCTGCCTGGACAGCTTCCCGAACACCAGGCTGTCGCTTTCCTGGCGGAAACGACTCTCCATGGCGGGCATCTTGGAGAAGGCAGTCCACCATCCGGGCATCGCGGCGAAGGCAGGAATAGAGGCGACACAAAACCACAGGGGGAGACGCACCTCAGCTCCGTTTGAATTCGACACTGAGCCTGGAGGTGGTGCCCTTCCGAGGTACGGGACGGCTGATTTTCCCTTCCACGAGGACTTGGCCCTGGCGCCGCAGTTGGACCACCACCTCGATCTCAGGACCATCCAGGTCCGGAGGCACTTCCAGGCGCAATACCGAAGGCAGGCCGGAACCCCCGGCCTGGGCCAATTCCCCCAGGAGCGAATTGATCGAATCTCTATGATCGATGGTCTTGGGTTTGGCGATGGGCCGCAGGGTTGCCATCTGCATCGAATCCAGGGCTTCAAAAGGGTCCATCTTGAATGTGGGCTTCAATGGACGAGGGGCCTTTTCATTCACTGAAGCAGAGAGCACCGATCCTGCATCTGGCGGAGGGACAGTCTCAGGTGAAGGTGAAACGGGTTCCACCTCGAATGCCCGGTCAATTCCACTCATCGCCGACTCCAGCAGGAACTGTGTCTCCGGCCCGGCCGGCGGAAGCATATCTTCATCCTCCAGCAGATAGGGGAGCTCCTCTTCCAATGCTTCGGGGGGCTCGGGAAGCACTGGGGCTTCGATGAAAAGGTCGGAATCATCGTCGTCATCGACAAGGGGCGTGGTTCCAGCAGTCGGGGTCGGGGCAGTCGGAATCTCCAGGTCGAGGAAGTCCGCGACGGAGGAGAGGTCAGCCAGAGTGAGCGCTTCGATTTCCGGCGGGCGAGGCCCCGGCGCGGTAACTGCCAGTGAGTGGGCATCGCCCAGTACATGGGTCTTGATGTGGGAAAGGGCCATCCTGGTGATGCCCCGCAGGGTCTCGAACACGCCTGACCCATCCGAGGCGACGGCCTGGAAGCTCGGGACACTTTTGGGATTGAAGGTAGCCTCAAGCTCCTCCAGGGGCAGCGCGTTCCGGAGATCCCGCTTGTTCCATTGGAAGACCTTCGGGATCTCCGCCAGGTTCAACCCCAGTTGCCGGAGATTCTCCTCGAGGTTCTGGTAGCTCTCCCTGCAGGCTTCCAGCATGGGCGTCTGGCTGTCCACCACGAAGACGATGCCGTCCACGCCCTTCAGCACGAGCTTGCGCGTGCTGTTGTAGAACACTTGGCCAGGCACGGTGTAGAGCTGGAGCTTGGTCTTGAAACCGCTGACCATGCCCACATCCATCGGCAGCAGGTCGAAGAACAGGGTCCGATCCGTCTCCGTGTTGAGGCTGACCATCTCGCCCCGGGCCTTCTGGCTCGTCTTGCCGTAGATGGTGTTGAGATTGGTGGTTTTTCCGCACAGACCGGGTCCGTAGTAGACGATTTTCACCGTCATCTGCCGGGTGGCGTGGTTGAAAAACACCATTCCTGAACCTCGTGTGGATCCACGAAGTCTAGCCCGGAAATCGCTCCGGACTCAATGCGGATGCAGGAAATACTAGGACATCCCCTTCAGGAAGGCGAGCACCTGCTGGTCGTGATCCTTCGTGCGGGTATCGGTGATGACCTTGCGCACGATGCCCTTGCGGTCGATGAGGAAGGTGACCCGTTTGGCAATTCCGACCAGAGGCATTTTCACGCCATAGGCCTCGATGATGCGAAGGTCGGGGTCCGCGAGGATGCTGAAGGGCAAGTGGAACTTCTCCGCGAAGGCCTTGTGGCTCATCGTGGTATCCGCGCTCACGCCAAGAACCACGGCGCCCGCCGCCTTGATCGCGGCGAAGCCATCCCGCAGGCTGCAGGCCTCTGCGGTGCAGCCAGGCGTGTCGTCCTTGGGATAGAAGTAGAGCACCACGGCCGCCTTGCCCTGGTAATCGGACAGACGCACTTGGGCGCCATTCTGGTCCTGCGCCTCGAAAGCCGGCGCCTTGGTGCCTTCTGCCACTTCCGCTGCCGAGGCCAGCCCCAGCATCGCCATGATTCCCATCCCAGCCCTCCATCTCCGATCCATGTCAGCCCCCGGGAGGAGGAGTGTGGCACCATCCAAGGGTCTCTGGGAGGCGAAACTTGGCCAAACCGGTTCGCATCGCCATCATTCCCGGTGACGGGGTCGGCGGCGAGGTCATGTCCGAAGCCCTTCCCTGCCTGGACTGGGCGAGATCCCGGGGCAGGAGCATGGAGACCATCAGCCTTCCCTACGGCGCCAGCCACTATCTCGCCACCGGGGAGACCCTGCCTGAGGCCGCTTTCGCCCAGCTTCGCGACAGGTGCGATGCCGTCCTTTTTGGAGCCGTGGGCGACTCTCGCATTCCGGATGGCCGCCACGCGGAGGAGATCCTGCTGCGGCTGCGGCAGGGTCTGGAACTGACCGTGAACTACAGGCCCTGCCGGCCCTTGATGCCGGGTCATGGACCAGATCTCGACATCGAAGTATTTCGCGAGAACACCGAAGGCCCTTATTGCCTTCAGGGTTCCACCGAACCTGGCAGGGCCGTCGATCTCGCCATCCACACGGAACCCGCCATCCGGCGCCTGCTGCAGGCCGCCTTCCAGCGCGCCGCGACCCGCAGCCGCCCGCTCACCCTGGCTCACAAGGCGAACGTGCTGAAACACGGGCACGGATTATGGGTGCGCGTGTTCGAAGACCTGCGTCGAGAGCACCCGGGAGTGGCCGCTCGAGCCATGCACGCGGACGCGCTGCTCTGCGCCCTGGTGCAGGACCCGACGGCCTTCGGTGTGATCGCGGCCGACAACTACCTGGGCGATCTCATCAGCGACCTCTGCGCGGCCTACCTGGGCGGCATGGGCGTGGCGCCCTCGATCAGCTGGGCGCCCCATCGGCCCTTCCGATGCTCGGCCCTGGCCGAACCGGTCCACGGCTCCGCTCCTGACATCGCAGGAAAGGAACTGGCCAACCCCGTGGGCATGATTCTCAGCACCGCCCTCCTCTTCCGGCACCTGGGCTGGAAAGCAGAAGCCGATGCGTTGGAAGGTGCGGTGAAGGACGCCCTGAGTGATGGTGCAAAAACCCCGGATCTCGGAGGAACCCTGACGACTGCCGCGATGGGAAGGGCCATCCGGGATCGCCTGCCGTCCTGAACTGTGTCAGCAACTGCGCATGACGCCGACCAGGAGCCCCTGGATGTCGATGCGCTGGGGAGCGTAACAGCGGGGCTGAAGCTCGGGGTTGTGGGGAACGAGCCACACACCCTTGGCGTCCCGCCGGAATTCCTTGAGCGTGACTTCCTCCCGATCGAT
This sequence comes from uncultured Holophagaceae bacterium, assembly GCA_903919165.1. Classification (GTDB taxonomy): domain Bacteria; phylum Acidobacteriota; class Holophagae; order Holophagales; family Holophagaceae; genus Geothrix. The sequence continues at coordinate 4,009 of CAIXHJ010000392.1, read as the reverse complement.
GAGGGCCACCACGCGATCCCCGTTCCGATACTCGCCCTTGCGCTGCAGCACCACGAGGTCTCCGTCGAGGATGGCGTCATCGACCATGGATTCCCCCCTCACCCGCAGCACGAACAGCTCGTCCCGCTGCCGGTGGATGCTATTGGGCACCTCGATGGGCAGGGCCCTGCTTTCCGGCAGGATGGGTGAACCCGCGGCCACATCCCCGCAGAAGGGGAAGATGCGCACGCTGGATGTCATCTCCGATCGAGGGTCGCCCCGCAAGGATCGGGACGGCGTGGAATCCCCATCGGCACCGCTCGCCACGACCAGGTTGTTGCCCTTCCCGTGGCTGCGGACCAGGAACCCCTTGTCCATGAGGTGCTGGACGTGCTTGTGGATCGTGGACACGGCGCTGGAACCCACGCCCTTGGCAATTTCGGCCAGGGTGGGACTTCGCCCTTCGCTCTGCACGAAGGCGCGGATGAACTTCAGCACGGCTTGTTGGCGCTTGGTGAGATCGCTGGTTTTCATGGGCTCAAAGATAAGAGTTGAGGCCCAGGTAGTCAATCCCTTTTTTTTCGCTTATTTTCAGATACCCCGGTTGGTCCACCCCAAGACCCGCGATAGAACCGGTTCTCTGCCTCTGCCATACTGGACGGCGGCCTTGAGGGTCAAGTATTTACGCCCTATTCGTCATCTTTCGGCCCTCTCCGGCGCCCCTGTCCCGATGAGAAAGGAGTACCCATGACTGCCAGTCTTGCCGCCCCCGCCACAACTGCAGGAGCGAAAACCAGGATCAATGATTTTTCCATCCAGGTTGCCACGGTCAATGGGTCGGGTTCCCAGACGGCGAACACGGTGCTCCTGCGCGCCATCTTCCAGATGGGCGTCCTGGTCAGCGGGAAGAACCTCTTCCCCTCGAACATCGCCGGCCTGCCCACCTGGTTCACCATCCGCGCCAGCGCCAAGGGCTACGTGGCCCGCAAGGCCAGCAACGAGATGCTGATCCTGATGAATCCAGAGACGGCCAAGGAGGACATCGCTAAGTCCGACGTGGGCGCCCTGGTGATCTACGACGAGCCCCTCCAGCTGGACAAGCTCCGCAGCGATCTCTCCTTCATCCCCGTGCCCTTCCAGAAGCTGGTGACAGCCTCCTGCCCCGAGCCCAAGCTGCACAAGCTCGTGAAGAACATGATCTACGTGGGCGTGGCCTCCCGCCTGCTCGGCGTGGACATGGAAGAGGTGAAGAAGGCCATCGCCAAGCAGCTGAAGGGCAAGACCAAGGCCATCGAGCTGAACCAGAATGCCGCCATGGCCGGCTACGACTGGGCCCTGGAGAACCTGCCCGACCAGGACCAGGTGAAGGTCGTGCGGGACGACAAGACCCAGGGGCTGATCATCGTGGACGGCAACGAGGCCTGCGCCCTGGGCGCCCTCTTCGCCGGCGTCACCGTGGTGGGCTGGTACCCCATCACGCCTGCCTCCAGCCTGGTCGAGACCTTGATCGAGTACGCCGAGGAGTACCGCAAGGATCCCAGGACCGGCAAATCCACCATCGCCATCGTGCAGATGGAGGACGAGCTCGCCTCCGCCGGCGTGGTGCTCGCCGCCGGCTGGGCCGGCGCCCGCTCCATGACCTCCACCGCGGGCCCCGGCATTTCGCTGATGAGCGAGTTCATCGGCCTGGGCTACTACGTCGAGGCCCCCGGGGTGTTCTTCAACGTGTCCCGCACGGGCCCCAGCACGGGCCTTCCCACCCGCACCCAGCAGTCGGATGTGGAGCTCTGCGCCAAGTGCAGCCACGGCGACACCCAGCACATCAACCTCTTCCCCGGCAACATGGAGGAGTGCTTCCAGTTCGCCTACGATGCCTTCGATCTGGCCGAGCGTTTCCAGACGCCCATCTTCGTCGTCACCGACCTGGACCTGGGCATGCAGAACTGGTCCTCCAAACCGTTCGCCTATCCCGCCAGGCCCTATGATCGCGGCAAGGTCCTCGACGAGCAGCAGCTGGCCGAGGCCAAGGACTGGGGCCGCTACAAGGACGTGGACGGCGACGGCATCTGCTACCGCTCCCTGCCCGGCACCGCGGGCGGGAAGGGTTCCTATTTCACCCGCGGTTCGGGCCACAACGCCTACGCGCAGTACTCCGAAAAACCCGAAGACTATGTCGAGGTGGTGGATCGCCTCAAACGGAAATATGAAACCGCCAAGATCCACGTGCCCAAGCCCGTGTTCCGCACCCTGGGTTCGGACAAGGGCGTCCTCGCCTTCGGCTCCAGCGATCCCGCCATGATCGAAGCCCAGGACCTCCTGGCCGAGGGCGGCCTCCGGACCGACTACCTGCGGCTGCGCGCCCTGCCCTTCACCGCCGAGGTCGACGCCTTCGTCAGCGGGAAGAAGGTGGTCTACGTGGTCGAGCAGAACCGCGATGGCCAGCTGGCCAACCTCTTCCGCGAGGCCTATCCCGAGTTCGCCACCAAGTTCAAGAGCGTCCTCCACTACAACGGCCACGCCATCGACGCCAAGTGCATCGTGGACCAGATCACCGCCTTCGAGCAGCACTAGGAGTGTGTCCATGACCACCGCCACCGCTACCGCTCCCACCAACAAGCTCGGTTTCACCAAGCAGGACTACGTGGGCTCCAAGTCCACCCTCTGCGCCGGCTGCGGCCACGACTCCATCACGGCGCAGATCATCAACGCCGCATTTGAATCCAGCATCGAGGGCTACCGCGTCACCAAGTACTCCGGCATCGGCTGTTCCTCCAAGACACCCGCCTATTTCATCAACCAGGGCTGGGGCTTCAACAGCGTCCACGGCCGCATGCCCGCCATCGCCACCGGCGCCTCCCTCGCCAACCGGAACCTCATCAACATCGGCGTCTCCGGGGACGGCGACTCCATGTCCATCGGCATGGGCCAGTTCGTCCATGCGGTGCGCCGCAACATCCCGATGATCTACATCATCGAGGACAACGGCGTCTATGGCCTCACGAAGGGCCAGTTCTCCGCCACCGCCGACAAGGGCTCCCATTTGAAATCCGGCGCCGTGAACGACTTCCCGCCCATCGACCCCTGCACCCTGGCCATCGAGCTGGGCTGCGGCTTCGTGGCCCGCAGCTTCTCTGGCAACCCCAAGCAGCTGAACGCCATCCTCAAGGCCGCGTTCGCCTATGAAGGCACCGTGGTGCTGGACATCATCAGCCCCTGCGTGACCTTCAACAATCACGACGCCTCCACGCGCTCCTACAAGCACGTCAAGGACCACGATTTCCCCCTGCACGACCTGGGCTTCATCCAGTACTCCGAGGTGGAGGACGTGGAGATTCCCGCCGGCGCCACCGAGGTCGTCACCTTCCCCGATGGCTCGAAGGTGGCCATCAAGGCCATTCACGAGGACTACGATCCCACGGACCGCTTCGGCGCCATGAAGGCCATCCACGAGTCCATGGCCAAGGGCGAGTTCCTCACCGGACTGCTCTACATCAACCCCACGCAGCCCCCCCTTCCCCAGGTCCTGAACCTCGTGGACGAACCCCTGGCCACCCTGGACGAGGCCCTGCTGAAGCCCAGCCCCGCCGTGCTGGACGACATCATGCAGGCATTGATGTAACCGACCGCCGGGGCGAAGCCCAGTCGGGTGGCGAGACGCGCGACTTTATGTCGCGCGACGAGCCGGGCACCCGGCAGGCTGAGCATCACAATCAGGTTGGCCTCCTCCGCTTTAGAAGAACCCGGCGAGGGCGAGAGCCAGTCGGGTGACGAAGGACGCGGCACTGCCGCGTACGGAGCCGGGCCCCCGGCGGCTTGAGCATCACACCCAGGTCGGCCCCTTTTACGAACCGGGACCCGCCATTGACGCAAACCATCAGCTCGCTAAACTGGAACCTCGTGGGCCTGTAGCTCAGCTGGGAGAGCGCTGCGTTCGCAATGCAGAGGTCGTCAGTTCGATCCTGATCAGGTCCACCAGCTTAAACCCTTCCAATTTAATCATTTGGAAGGGTTTTTGTTTTGTTTTAATGAT
>CAIXHJ010000391.1 GCA_903919165.1 uncultured Holophagaceae bacterium | reverse complement strand
GGGTTTGTGGACTGAGGGGCAGCAGCAGCGCCCGGCCCTTGGGAACCCGCTTGATCTCGCGCTCGAGGATGCCCAGCTCAGGCGGGTTGATGAGATCGTCCGCGGTGTTCACGGCCAACAGAGGCGCCTGGATGCGCTCAAGCCCAGGCCCAGGATCGTAGTCCCTGGATGCCTCCACGGCATAGAGGACATCATTGGCGTCCCCGGTCTTCAGGTAGGTCGATACGAACTTGTCCAAGTTCGCGTCAGCCTTGGCCAGGGTGGGTGCATCCTCCTGCCGCAGAACGGGATTGCTGCTCATGAAATAGAGCAACCCTGCGGCAGTGCGCAAGGCCTGCGGCTGGACTTGGTAATCGCCGCCCCGCCACTGGGGATCCTGCCGAATGGCATCCATGATGGTGCGCCGCCAGACCCGATTCCTGCCAGCTATCTGGGTCGGCAGGCAGGCCAGCGGCATCAGCGCATCCATCATGCCCGGGTGGAGCTGGCCCCATAGCCAAGTGTGCATGCCACCCATGGAAGTGCCCATGACCAGTCGCAGGTGGGTGATGCCGAGGCTTTCAACCAGAAGGCGCCGCTGGGCTTCCACCATGTCGAGGTAGCCGTAGCGAGGGAAGCGGGCATGCAGGCCGTCGCTGGGTTTGCTGGATTGGCCGTGGCCGATGCCATCGGGGAGGACGATGAAGTAGCTGGATGCGTCCAGGGGTTGTCCGGGGCCGAAGAGGCGTCCCGAGAATTCGGGGCGGACAAACTGGGCACCACTGCCTGTGGTGCCATGGAGGAGGAGTACGGCGTTCCGCACGGTTCCTGATGGATCGCGTCGGGGGGTTCCGTAGGTGCGGTAGTGGATCTTCATCTCCGCAAGGACCTCACCCGACTGGAAGTGGAAGTCCCGGAGGAGAACGTCGCCCTCGGTGGGGATCTGCGCCGAAAGGAGCCCCGCAAACAGCGCCGACAGAACGAGGGCGAGGGACCGGAGGGCCTTCATGTCAGTACCCCGACCGGTTCGGATAGGTGGGCTTTGGCGTGGGAACGGGCGGGTGCTTCTTGATGGCGGCTTCCACTTCCAGGATGGCCCGGTCCAGCTGGGGATCCTTGCCCTGGGCGAGCAGGGCTGGATCGTCAATGACCTCGATGTCGGGCTCCACGCCGTAGCCTTCTACGAGCCACTGGCCCTCTTTCGAGAAGATCCCGAAGGTGGGTACGGTCACGGTGCCTCCGTCGATGAGGGCGGGGGAACCGCTGATGCCGATGAGGCCGCCCCAGGTGCGGCGGCCGATGAGGGGCCCGAGGCCCGCCTTCTTGAAGTAGTGGGGAAAGAGGTCGCCGCCGGAGCCGCTCCAGCCGTTGATCAGCATGGCCATGGGGCCGTCGTGGGCAATCGCCGGCCATTGCCAATCCTGGCCGTCACGCACGCCCCAGTAGTTGATGGTCTTCCGTCCCAGCATCTCGATGAAGCGGTCAGGGATCTGGCCGCCGCTGTTGAAGCGCTCGTCGATGATCAACCCCGCCTTGTCCCACTGGCCGCGGAACTGGCGGACCAGGTCGTTCTGACCTCCGATGCCGGTATCCGGCACGTAGATGTAGCCGATGCGACCGTTGGAGGCCTGTTCGACGTACCTGCGGTTGGCTTCGATCCAATCCCAGTAACGGAGTTGGTAATCGCTGGCGAGCGTCTCCACAAGGATGTCCCTGGCTCCCTCGGAGGAGGGCTTGTCATTGACGGTGAGGAGTACGGTCTTGCCGGCCAGGCCCTGGAAGGCGGCCCAGGGATCCTGGCGGGTGTCGAGGGGGATGCGGTTCACGGCGAAGAGGTAGTCCCCTTCCTTCACCTTCAGGCCGGGCTGGGCCAGGGGCCCCCGGACCTGGGCATCCCAGTCCGCGCCACGAAGAATTTTCTTGATGCGGAAGGCCCCGTTCTCCAGGGTGAAGTCGGCGCCCAGCAGGCCTGTGCCGAGGCGGGCGGGTATTTCGAGGTCGCCACCGCCCCGATAGGTATGGGACGCGTTCAATTCGGAGATGAGCTCGCCGATGACGAAGTTCACGTCCTCACGGGTGACGCAGTCCTTGAGCAGCTTGCCGTAGCGGACCTTCATGGTCTTCCAGTCCACGCCGTGCATGCCCGGGTCGTAGAACATGTCGCGCTCAAAGCGCCAGGCATCGTTGAAGATCTGCTGCCACTCGGCCTGGGGATCCACCGTCATCATCAGCTCGCCCGTGGGGAGTTTCTTTTCGAACTTCTGGTCGGGCTTGAGATCGACGAGAGCGTACTCCTGTTTCCGGTTCACCAGGACCTTGGCGCCGTCGCCACTTAGAATGGCGCCGTCCAGATCCGCCAGTACAGCCTTCTCCTCGCGTTCCTCGAAGTCATAGAAATAGAGCGTGGCCTTGGTCTCGCCATCGCGATTCTGTTGGGCGGCACGCCTGTACACGAGCTTCCCCTTGGCAGCCGCGAGGCTCATGTAGTAGCCACCCGTGGGTGGCAGCAGTACCATACGGGATTCGATCCCGTCGAGGTCGATCTCGATGGGTTTGGGGGCTTCCTTCTTGTCACCACCTTCCTTCTTGTCGCCGTCCTTCTTGTCCTCCTTGGCCTTTTCCTCTTTGGAGGCATCCACATCGTTTTTGGGAGCCAAGGGAGAAGTGACATCCTTCCGCAAAGGAATCGCCGCGAGCCGGGTGGTGGCCGCGTAGGCCCAGGTGCCATCCAGATCGCTGTAGGTGGGGCTGAACTGCTGGCCCGTGGAGAGGAACAGGTATTTGCCTTCGGGATCGAAGGTCGGGTCCCCCGCATTGTAGAAGGGGGAGGTCAGGTCTCTCCGCTCGCCCTTTTTCGTATCGTAGAGGACCACCACGGTGTTCCGGTTGGCGGAATCGCGCGGGTAGGCGAACCACCGGCTGTCGGGCGACCAGTTGGCGCGGAACTCCTCCAGGGGCCCCTCGAAGAGGTGGCGTCCCTTGTCCACTTGCTGCACTTGGCCGGTGTCCATGTCGCAGAGATTGATGCGCATGGCCTGGTCGGCGAAGACCGCTCGCTTGCCGTCCGGGGACCAGGAGATGTGGTAGCGGAAGCCGGGCCCCATGTGGGTGACCTGGCGTTCTTCAGCCGATCCGTCTGCCGCCCGCACGCACAACTCGTATTCGCCGCTGCGATCGCTGAAGTAGGCCACCTGCTTGCCATCAGGCGACAGTGCGGGAAAGCGTTCGGCAGCGCCCGGTGTGCGGGTGAGGTTGATGACGTAGCCCTTTTCCGCGGGCACGGAGAAGATCTCACCCCGGGCCTCGAAAAGCGCCCGCTTCCCAAGAGGCGACAAGGTGGGGTTCTTGATGAACCGGCTGGCGTTCTCCTCCCGGGGCTTCAGGGATGCCCGGTCAGTGACCACTTCCACCTTCACTTCCAGGACCGTCTCGGAGGGCAATTCAATACGGTGCAGACGGCCACCGGCCTCGACGACGATGTCCGAGGGACCGATGGCGGGGAAGTGGGCGTCGTATTCCTTGAAGAAGGTGACCTGTTTGAAGGCCTTGGTAATGAGGTCGTAGGACCAGATGTTGCTCCGCTTCACACTGTCCCGGTCCGACAGGAAGTAGAGCTTCTCGCCGTACCACATGGGCATGGAGTCATTGGATCCGCCCACGCTCGGCAGGCGGTCGGCGGTCTTTTTCTCCAGGTCGTAGAACCAGATCTCTGAGGCCATGCCGCCACGGTAGCGCTTCCAGGTGCGGAAGTCCGTGGCGACGGGCTGGTAGGCGAGGATCTTCCCATTCGGGGAAATGGCACCGAACTCGGCGTAGGGCAGGGGCAGGGCTTCCGGCAGGCCGCCGCCCTTGGGCACCCGGAAGAGCTTGTTGAAGCGATCCTTCCCTGACTCCATGCCCGAGGCGAAGAGCAGGGACTTCCCATCCGGCGTCCAGTCCACCAGGCGGTCGGCCATGGGATGGTGGGTGACCCGGGTGGGGATGCCGCCAGTTACGGACATCACATAGATATCCAGGTTTCCGTCGTAGTTGCCACTGAAGGCCAACTCCTTGCCGTCCGGTGAGAAGTGGGCGAAGGACTCCTCACCCTTGGGCGTGGACAACCGCTGGGCCAGACCGCCGATCTTGGGCACGATCCAGATGTCGTTCGCATAGGTGAAGGCGATCTGAGAGGCCGACACGTCGGGATATCGCATCAACCGGGCGTCGATCTGCGCTGTGACGCTGACGGAAGCGGCCACGACCATGGCGGAAGAAAAGAAAGGAAGAAGACGCATGCAACTCTCCGGGCTCATGAGGGGTCCAGGCAGCATACGCTTCAGAAGGTCTCCAGGTTGAGTCAGAATCGACACCCGGTAACCCGTCGTCCTTCGTATTTTGGACCGTGCTCAGGTGGCGCCAAAGTCTTGCTGGTTCACCGGCGGGCCGCAGGGGAGCGGCCCTATCCGATCAGCCTAACGCGGGGCTCTCTCCATTGGTAACCGTGCCCACCGCAGCTTCGCGCTGGTGGAGCGGGGATTGGATCGCCGTTCCTCTGGTGACGCCCGGATGGGTTCGGGTGCCACTTCGGCATAGATCCCATCCCGAAGCCCCTCGAGGAAAGCCTTCTTCACCCGGCGGTCCTCGCCCGAGTGGAAGGTGAGGATCGCCACACGAGCGCCGGGGTTCAGGCAGGAAGGCAGCAGGGACAGAAACTGGTCCAGCACCGTCAATTCATCATTCACGGCGATGCGCAGGGCCTGGAACGTTCGCTGCAGGGACTTCTTGGTCTCTTCATCATCGAGTCGCACGATGCGGAGGGCGGCACGCACACAGTCCGCCAGATCGCGGGTGGTGCGGACGGTCTGGCCATGGATTGCCCGGGCGATGGCGATCGCGTGGGGTTCGTCCGAGTTCTCCGTGAGCAGGTCCGCCAGGGCCCCTTCGTCCAGAGTGGCCAACAGGTCCGCGGCAGACCGTCCGCGCCGGGGATTGAGGCGCAGATCAAGGGGGCCTTCGGCCTTCCAGGTAAATCCCCGGGCCGGGTTGTCGATCTGCATGGAGGAGACGCCGAGGTCCGCCAGCACCACGTCGAAGCCGCCGGACTCCGCCTTCAGGCGCGGCACTCCTGCGAAGTTCATGCGGCGCACGGTGAGCACATCCTCGCCAAATCCAAGGCTCCGCAAACGGGCCTCGGCGCGTGGCAGTTCCAGGGGGTCTACGTCCACGCCGAACAGGTGCCCGCCGGGAAGCAGGCGCGGCAGGATTTCACAGGCGTGGCCCCCGTAACCCATGGTGGCGTCCAGGGCGACCTCGCCGGGCTTCGGATCCAGCACCTCCAGGATTTCCGCCACGCAGATGGACCGATGTGTTCCCGCAGGCGTGTGGCCACGGGCCCTCACTTTTTCAAGTTCATCAGCATGCGGGTCCGGCGACAGTTCCTTGTACTTCTCCTGGTAGTGCCGTGGGTGGGTGCCCTTGTAGCGGACCCGGCGCTGACGGGGAGGATCGTCGTGGCTCATGCACGAATGGTAGGTGCTTCGGAGATCCCTGGGAGAAGGGGATTCATGAGAAGGCATTCATCCACAGAAGGGAATGGGATTGCCACTGTAGTTAGCTCATTTATCGGCGAACGCGGGAGCTTGTCAGGAAGGCCTTTGCGACCATGGATTCCAGGAGGGCTTCGAAGGCATCCGGGGGCAGCGGGCGACCCAGGAGGAAGCCCTGAAGCCCGTCGCAGCCCAGGAGTTCGAGCATGTCACGCTGGCCTTCGGTCTCCACGCCTTCGGCGATGACGGTGAGCTTGAGGCTGTGGGCGAGTTGGATGACCGCGCGGACGATGTGCTCGGAGGAAATCTCAGGCTCTTCGACCTGAAGGGCGGAAATGAAGGACTGGTCCAACTTGATTGTGGTGATGGGCAGGCGCTGAAGGTAGCCGAGGGAGCTGTACCCGGTGCCGAAGTCGTCGATTGCGATGCGAGTGCCGATCTCCCGCAGGCGATGGAGCGGACGCACGTCCTCGTGACCCTGGCGCATGACAATGCTTTCAGTGAGTTCCAATTCCAGGGAGCTCGGCTCGAGGCCCGATTCCTTGAGCGCACGCGCGACGCAGGCGTCCCAGTCGCCGCTGGCGAATTGAAGGGCGGATACGTTCACCGCAAGGAGCAGCTGCGTGGTAGTGAGTGCCTGCCATTTGGCCATCTGATTGCAGGCCTCGCGCAGGGCCCATTCGCCGATGGGGAGAATGAGGCGGTTCTCTTCGGCGAGGGGAATGAACTTGGTCGGGGGTACAAAACCCAGTAGCGGGTGGTTCCACCGGAGGAGGGCCTCAGCGCCGGCGAGGCGGCCATCCATGTGGAACTGTGGCTGGTAGTACATCTGCAGCTCGTTGTTCTGCATGGCCTCGCGCAGGCAATGCTCCAGTTCTTGGCGCTCCAGGGAGAGCTCGTTGAGCGTCGTCGTGAAACATTCAAGTCGGTTGCCGCCGCGCTCCTTGGCCCGGTACATGGCGGATTCGGCGTGGGACAACAGGGTGGAGGCATCCATTCCATCCTGGGGATGGACACAGATACCGATGCTGGCATCCAGTTGAAGTCCCCGCTCACCGGCCTTGAGGGGTGCATGGAAGACATCCAGCAGTTTCTTGCCCACCGTCGTGGCACTCAGGTCCTCCTTCAACTCTGGCAGCAGCACCATGAAACGACCGCCACCCATGCAGGCGAGGGTGTCGCCCTGGCGCACACTCGACTCCAATCGTCGCGCCACCTGCTGTAGCACTTCGTCGCCGCCAGAATGTCCCACCCGTTCATTGACACGCTTGAAGCGGTCGAGGTCAAGCACCAGTACGCCCACCTTGTGATCGTGGCGCTGGGACTGAAGAATGGCCTGGTTCAACCGGTCGATGAAGCGTGTCTGATTGGGCAGCCCCGTGAGGGAGTCCTGCTGGCTGAGGGCCACGAGCCTCTGCTCCAGGTGTTCGATGTGCCCCTTGGCCTGCCATAATCGGAGACTCGTCTCCACGCGGTGGATCTCGCGCAAGAAGCCCTTTAGATCAGGCTCTCGGGATAGCGGCTTCGCCACTGGCACTCCATGAGTCTGGAAACATGATACGCAGCGATGGTTGAGATGTCTCGCGTGAATGAACTAGTAGTAAAATTCATTTTTCGGATCGACCAATCAACACCAACCCCCCTTGGAGTGAGCCACTCCCTCGCCGTGACCCGGGTGCCGCAACACCAACTGCCGATATTTCCAATGCGATCCACATCAAGCGCTACCCTTTGTCCATGGGAATGTCGAACTTCACCTACCGCCCCATCGGCATCGTGCACACGCCCTACGTGAAGCGGATCGACGCACCCCACCAGCCCACGGTGGTGAATGGCACGGAGACCGGCAGTCCCGCGGAGGCCACGCTGGAGCTGCACGCCACGCTCCCAGAATCCGTGCTGCGAGATCTGGGTGGGTTTGCACGTATCTGGCTCATTTTCGCCTTCCATCTCAGCGAAGGCTGGACTCCCTTGGTGCAGCCGCCCCGGGGCCCCAAGGCCAAGCGGGGCGTACTGGCTACCCGCTCCCCCCACCGACCCAACGCTATCGGCCTGTCCGCCGTGGAACTGGTGGCCGTGGAGGGACGCACGCTCCATCTGCGGGGCGTGGACATGCTCGACGGTACGCCTGTGCTGGACGTGAAGCCCTATGTGCCCTATGCCGATGCCTTCCCCGGCGTCCGGGCAGGATGGATCGATGCGGTGGACACCATCACCGGCACCCACTCTGCACCAGGACCCAGGAAACCGAGGAAACCTTGATGCGGGTTCGCATTCAAAGTGGGTCTCTAATCTTGGACCGCTGGTCGGTATGAAACCCCTTGACCGGGATCACTGGAGAGCCCAACCTACGGTCGCCCCGCAACGATGTCTAGACAGCCAGGAGACCCCATGACCCCAGTCTCATTCGCTCAGCTATGGATTCCCATCCTCCTTTCCGCAGTCTGTGTCTTCCTGGCCAGCAGTCTCATCCATATGGTGGTGAAGTGGCATGCCTCCGACTACAGGGCACTGCCCAACGAGGACGAAGTGCGTGCGGCGATCCGCAAGGGGAACCCTTCTCCCGGCCAGTACGTTCTGCCTCACTGCTCCGACATGAAGGTCATGGGCAGGCCCGACATGCAGCAGAAATACCAGGACGGTCCTGTGGGCTTCCTGGTGATCAACCCCAGCGGTGTGCCTGCCATGGGGGCGGCCCTGGGCAAGTGGTTCGCCTTCACGGTGCTGGTCGCCTTCACGGCCGCCTACCTGGCCAGTCGCACGCTGGCCCCCGGTACTCATTACTTGCAGGTGTTCCGCGTCGTCGGCGCGGTGTCCTTCCTGGCCTACGGATTCGGCAGCATTCCCATGGGCATCTGGATGGGCAAGCCCTGGAGCAGCGTGATCAAGGACCTTGCCGACTCCCTCATCTACGGCCTGCTCAGCGCCGGCATATTCGGATGGCTGTGGCCGAGGTAGCCCGTGCCACCATCCGATCAGGACGCCTACGGCCATATCGACTACAGTGGCCTCATCGCCTGGCCTGAGCGCCTTCAGCGCGAGGCGCCGCTCCTCCAGCGGGTGCTTGCACTCGCGCCGGCGCGGCGGGTGCTCGACCTCGGTTGCGGCAGCGGTGAGCACGCGCGGTTCTTGAAGCCGCTGGGCTTCGAGGTAACTGGTGTGGATGTCTCCCTTTCTCAATTGGAGGTTGCCCGGGCGGCCGACCCCGAAGGCCTGTACCTCCAGGCTGGACTCACGGAATTGGCAGGTGCCATTGAGACCCTGCAGGGAGGAGCCATTTGCCTCGGGAACACCCTCCCACACCTTTGCGAGGAGGCCGAACTCCGCGCCTTCTTTTCCGGACTCGCCGTCTGTCTCCAGCCCGGCGCCCCTTTGCTCCTCCAGCTGCTCAACTACGATCGCATCCTCGACCGGGGTGAGCGGACCTTTCCCCTGCTCCTGCGTCCCGGCGAGGTCGAGGGAGAGAGCACGGTCTTCCTGCGTCTCATGACCCATCATGGTGGTGGTCGCCTCACCTTCACGCCCGCTCATCTGCGCTACCGTCCCGGCAGTGAATCCCCCCTCGAGCTGATGGCCGCCCATGATGTCCCACTTCGCGGATGGCGCCGGGCCGAAATCGAGACCCTCTTGGCCAGCACGGGATTCCAGGTGAATGAAGTGCTGGGTACCATGACCGGCGAGGCCTGGTCCGCCGTCTCGTCGGATCTGGTGATCGTGGCCGAGCGCACTCAACCGGGCTAGCGTGGTGTCCCGGTAGATTCGACACGCAGGGATGATCCAATGAGTGCGGGAGGGATCAGCAACCATGGAGCACATCTGGGGGATAGGAGCGGGAGAGCATGGACTGTCTTTCGCATATCTGGTCGGAACGGCCGCTATTCTTTGGACCATGAGCCAGGCCAAAAGGTCTTTCTGGCTATTTTCGCTTTTAGTGCTTCCTGGCACCTTCTGCCATGAGCTCTGCCATTGGATGATGGGCAAGCTTCTTAACGGCCAGCCAGTGCACTTTACGGTATTCCCGAAGCGCGTGGGGCGCAGCTTCGTGCTCGGAGCCGTGACCCTTTCGAATCTGCGCTGGTACAACGCCTTCTTCATCGGGCTTGCGCCGCTCCTGCTGTTGGCCGCCGCCTACGGGCTGTTCGTATGGAGGCTGGGTGGACATCCCGTGCTCGGGTGGAAGGAGGCAGGCGTCGCGTTCTTACTTGCGAACCTGCTCTTTGGTGCCATGCCCTCCTGGCAGGACCTCCGGATGACGGCCCGCTCGCCCATTTGGTGGATTCTCCTTGCGGGGGCGTTGGGGTACGGATGGGTGAGGTTCGCGAGGCCGCGTGTGGTCGAACAGAGCGCACCCGCCAAGTCCAGATCAGCCTCAGGAGAACCCACTGAGACGTAGTTGGACATTTCCGGTGCATCCGAGGTTGAACCCGGTGCGACAATCGGTCTGGAGCCCGGTTCATCCCTTGGAAAATCCTACAATCCGGTCACAAATCCCTTTCCCTTGGTTGTCGTGTGTAGTAAACCGGATACGGCCAACTCGACCCCCTTTCGCTTCTATACAAGCACCACCCTTCCCGTCCATTTGAAACGGACGTTTCATTTTTTCGTCACCGCCATCGGAGTCTTTCGCGTCCGCTGGCATCCCAGCCCAATCCATTTCAGGAGGCAAGTCCATGCGTAAACCTATTTCCATCTTCGCGCCAACCATCGCGGCGCTTGTCCTCCTGCTGGCTGCAGGTTGCGACAAGGAGAACAAGACCATCAAGATCGCCACCCAGAGCCCATTGTCCGGCGCCATGTCGGTCATCGGCAGCGACATCAAGAACGGCACACAGCTCGGCATCGAGCAGCTCTCCGAACCCCTCACCAAGATGGGCTTCAAAGTGGAGCTAGCTCCATTTGACGACCAGGGTAACCCGGACACGGGCGTCGCCAACGCCAAGAACATCGTCTCCGATCCGGCTGTGTTCGGTGTTGTAGGCCACTACAATTCCGGCGTCCAAATCCCCTCCTCCGAGGAGTACCACGCCGCCGGCCTCTGCAATGTGTCTCCAGCCAATACCAACCCCAAGGTCACTGAACGCGGCTACCTCGAAGTCAACCGCGTCTGCGGCCGCGACGACGTGCAGGGCGCCGTGGGTGCCCAGTTCGCCAAGAGCAAGAACATCAAGACCGCTTACGTGCTGCATGACAAGACCGCTTACGGCCAGGGCATCGCCGAGTACTTCAAGAAGGAAGCCGAGGCCCAGGGCATGAAGGTTGTGGGCTTCGCTGGGACCGAAGAGAAGGCCAACTTTGACGCCATCCTCTCCCCCATCATCGCTGCCAAGCCCGAATGCATCTACTTCGGCGGCATGTTCGACCAGGCCGCGGTGCTCTACAAGCAGGCCCGTCAGAAGGGCTTCAAGGGCATGTGCCTGTCAGATGACGGCTTCGATTCCCCCGATGCCTCCAAGATCGCTGGTGATGCTCTGATGCAGGGCGCCGGAACTTACTTCTCGACCGTGGCCGGACCGGCCGCCTTCTATCCCGACACCGCCAAGTTTGTGGCCGACTTCAAAGCCAAGTTTGGCAACGCCCCCCAGCCCTTCGCAGCCCAGTCCTTTGACTGCACTGCCATCCTGCTGAAGGCCATCGAGAACGCCACCAATGCCAACGGCGGCAAACTGCCTGCCCGCGCCGATGTAGCAAAGGCCGTTCGTGCCCTCCAGAATTTCAAAGGCGTTACTGGCACCTACACCTTCAACGCCAAGGGCGACCCGAGCGTAGGCAAATACTTCATCATCCAGGTCACGTCTCCCGATCCTGCCCAGTGGGCCTCGAACAAGATCGACCAGACTCTCAGCATCGCGCCGCCCAAGTAGACAATCAGGGACAACGCCCCCCCCTCCCTCCCACCGGAGGGAGGGGATTTCAGGAGACCCTATGCGCAATTTCATGGGATCGGTCAATGTCCGTCAGATTTTGCTGCCCATTGGGCAGATGGCGATATTTATCACGGGCGCGGGGGCCGTCTGCTCCGGAGTCATGCTCGTCCTGGCCCTCCTCTTCCGCGGATCCGGAGCCGACCATATCCTGCAGGCCACTCAGGGTGTCGGCATCCTGACCTACACCCTGAATAGCCTGCCCCAGGTGCTCATCGACGGCGTGACCATCGGCTTCGTCTATGCCGCCATCGCCCTGGGCTACACCATGGTCTATGGCATCCTCCAGTTCATCAATTTCGCGCACAGCGAGATCTTCGCCATCGGAGCCTTTTGCGGAGTCGAGTCGCTCATCGCCCTCAACGGGCTTGGGGCTTTGGCGAAGGCTTCGGCCATGGGGTCCTTCATGTACTTGGGACTCGCCCTGATCATCGGGATGGCCGCCGCGGGCGGCATGGCCGTTTTGGTGGAGCGGGTGGCCTATCGTCCCCTGCGCAGTTCCCCCACCCTTATTGCGCTCATTTCGGCCATTGGAGTCTCCTTCGCTCTCCAGGATGTCATCCGACTGGCTGAGAGTATGACCAGCGGCCAGTTCTACCGGGTGATCCCCACCTTCGGCAACTTTGACGAACACATCACCCTCTTTCAGATCGGCTCCACGGTCATCGACATACAGGTCAAGTCGGTGGTGGTGATCCTGGCTGCGGTGATCATGCTCGTGGCCCTCAACTACCTGGTGGGTTCCACCAAGGTTGGCAAGGCCATCCGGGCCGTGTCCCAGGACAAGCACACCGCCGCCCTCATGGGCATCAACGTCAACGCCATGATCTCCCTCACGTTTCTTGTGGGCGGTTCGCTGGGTGGCGCTGCCGGTGTGTTGTATGCGCTCAAGTTCACCCGCATCGATCCCTTCGTAGGGTTCATGCCAGGCATCAAGGCATTCGCAGCCGCCGTGCTGGGAGGCATCGGGAACCTGACGGGAGCACTCCTTGGCGGGATGGTGCTCGGCATGATCGAGAGTTTCGCAGGCGCCTACCTCGGCACTTACACCATGGGTACATTCGGTGCCGAGTACAAGGACATGGTGGCCTTTCTCATCCTGATCCTCGTGATTGTTTTCCGGCCCAACGGCCTACTGGGCGAGCAAATCTCGCAGAAGGCGTAGGAGGATTCCGATGAAAGAATCCCTCAAGAGCCGGTTCCAGGACTTCTTGGTCTTCCTCGATCGTGGACGCACGCCTTACTTTGTGAGCATAGGCCTCATCATCCTGGGCTTTGCCCTGGTCTACTTAAGCCCCCGCTCCATCCCCGGTTTTCTGGTGTTCGTGTTCGCGGCCAGCTCGATCTACTGGCTCAAGATGAACAAGGCCGTCCAGCTCGGCTTGGCGGTCTTCCTAGCTGTGGTTCTGGTGCCCATCCTGGGCGCCCGGAACGTGTTCTATCTGGAGGTCATCTTCCAGATCGCGGTGTTCTCCGCCCTAGCCCTGGGCCTCAACATCGTGGTGGGCTTCTCCGGCCTGCTCAACTTCGGCTACATGGCCTTCTATGCGGTGGGCGCCTATCTCTGGGCCTTCTTCGGCTCCCAGCAGCCCTACCTGCTCCATTCCACGGTCACCACCAAGGCCCTGAACACGCCGTTCTTCCTGGCCCCGGACTACTTCTACCTGTTCATCTTCCTGGGCGTGATCGTCGCCGCGATCCTTGGCCTGATCCTTGGCCTGCCGGTGCTCCGGGTCCGTGGCGACTACCTGGCGGTCATCACCTTGGCCTTCGGTGAGATCGTGCGGCAGCTGGCCAACAACCTGGACAAGCCCCTGAACTTCACCAACGGCCCGCAGGGCATCACCCCCATTCAACGACCGACCATGCCAGAGGGAGTGCTGAATCTGTTTAATCAGGTCATCCAGCCCGTGGTCGGTCATCGAGTCACGGACAACCAGGCCTACAACATTCTGTTCTATTTGATCGCTCTGCTGGTGGTGATTGCCGTCATCGTGATCACCTACCGCCTAGACGATTCCAAGGTTGGCCGCGCCTGGACCGCCATTCGCGAGGATGAGCTCTCGGCCGGAGCCATGGGTATCAATGCGAACAAGCTCAAGCTTGGGGCTTTCGCGGTTGGAGCCTCCTTCGCCGGCGCCATGGGCGTGCTCTTCGCCGCGAGCCGCACCTTCGTGAGCCCAGAGACCTTCACCTTCCTGCAGTCTGTGGGTGTGCTCACCATGGTCATTCTGGGTGGGATCGGCAGCATCACGGGCGTGATCGTCGGTGCCACTGTGGTGACCCTGCTGAACATCCAGGTGCTGCAGAGCTTCTCCCTCTATTTGTCCCAGCTGCGGCAGAGCGAGGCTGTGATTCCGATCATCGGGTTCCATTGGAAGAACCTCTCCAACCAACTGGATCCGACCAAGTACCAGCGCCTGATCTTCGGTATCGTCCTGGTCATCATGATGATCTACCGACCTGCCGGCCTCCTTCCTGCCGCGCGCAGGAAACGGGAACTTGGCGGCAACCCCGAAGACAAGGACCTCGAAGAGAAAGGGGCCTAGCGTGTACGACGACAAGTACATTCTCACAACCCGGGATGTCACGAAGCGCTTCGGAGGGCTCACCGCGGTCAGCAAGATGTCCGTCAACATTGAACGGGGGCGGATCTTCAGCATCATCGGCCCCAATGGCGCCGGGAAGACCACCTTCTTCAACGCGATCTCAGGGCTCTACCATTGCGACGAGGGCGCCATCGAATTCGAGGGCAAACGCATCGAGACCCTCCATCCCTACCAGGTCACAGACCTCCGGATGGCCCGGACTTTCCAGAACATCCGCCTGTTCGGAGGCATGACCGTGGTGGAGAACATCATGGTCGGGGCCTATACCCGACTCAAGCAGAATCCGGTCCAGGCCATTTTCCGCACCGCGGCCTTCAGGAAGGAAGAAGCCGAAGCCCAATCCCGGGCCGAGGAACTTATGGTGTATGTGGGCCTGAAGGGGGTTGGCAACGAGTTGGCGAACAGCCTCCCCTACGGCGCCCAGCGACGGGTGGAGGTCGCCCGGGCCCTGGCTTCCCAGCCCAGGCTGCTGCTCCTGGACGAACCGGCCGCAGGCATGAATCCGTCCGAAAGCGAAGACGCCCTGCGACTCTTCCGACGGATCCGGGACGAACTCGGCATCACGATCCTGCTCATCGAGCACGACATGAAGGTGGTCATGAACATTTCTGAACACATCTACGTGATGGATCACGGCGAGCAGATCGCCGAGGGCGCACCTGCGGAAATCGCCTCGAACCCCCAGGTCATCGAAGCCTACCTGGGCAAGGGCGCCACCGCCGCCTCTCACACCGCATGAGGAGGAACCCATGAGCCTTCTCGAGTTGAAAGACGTTCACGCCTACTACGGCAACATCCATGCATTGATGGGCGTTTCCCTCGCGGTCGAGGAGGGCGAGATCGTCGCCCTCATCGGGGCCAATGGCGCGGGGAAAACCACCACCCTCCGTTCCATTTCGGGATTGCTACACCCCCGCAGTGGATCCGTGACTCTGGAAGGCAAGGAAATCCACCATCTTGCCCCCCACATTGTGCACCATCAAGGTCTAGGGTTGGTTCCCGAGGGGCGGGGCATCTTCGCCAACCTTACGGTCACCGAGAACCTTGAGATGGGCGCCTACATTCTGGATGACAAGAAGCAGATCCAGGACAACCTTGAGAATGCCTTCACCCTTTTCCCGAGATTGAAGGAGCGGGCCCAGCAGAAGGGCGGCACCCTTTCGGGAGGCGAGCAGCAGATGCTTGCCACCGCCCGCGGCCTCATGTCCAATCCCAAGATTCTGCTCATGGACGAGCCCTCCATGGGACTTGCCCCGGTCCTGGTGGATCAGATCTTCGAGATCATCAAGGAGCTGAACGCGAGAGGCACCACCATCCTCCTGGTGGAGCAGAATGCCCTGATGGCGCTATCCATCGCCCACCGTGGCTACGTCCTGCAGACCGGGCAGATTGTTCTCACCGATACCGGCGAGAACCTCAAGGCCAACGACATGGTCCGCAAAGCCTACCTGGGCGCCTAGGAGCTTAGCCAACAATCCAGCGATACAGGAAGAACACCAGCATGCCACCCGTGATGGAGGCCAGCAGGTGGTTGAAGCGCCAGGCAATCAACCCCGTGACTAGGGCTCCCAGCAACCAGGCATTGTGCCAGGTGAGCTGCCAGTGGGTGCCGTCTGGCAGCAGCACCATGGGCACGATGATGGCCGTGAGCACAGCCACGGGCACGTAGCGCAGAGTCCGGTGGGCCAGGGGCGGGAAGGCGAGGCGATCGCCCAGGGCGAAGAAGGCATATCGGACCAGGAAGGTGACAGCGGTCATGCCGATGATCAGTACCAGTTCGCGACCGCTCATGGGGCCTCTCTCAGCTCTTCCAGTACCACCCCGATCACCACTCCAGCTAGCGCCGCCAGCAGAAGGCCCAATTTGTAGGGAAGCCCGCGCGCGGCCAGCGCCACCGCGGCCGCCGCCAGCGCCGCCCCCAACATCGGCATGCTCTTGAGAAACGGTACGACGATGCCGGTGAAGGTCGCCGCCATGGCGAACTCCAGGCCCAAGTGTTCCAGCCTTGGAATGGAGCGCCCGAGCAGCACCCCGACCAAGGTGCACAGGAACCAGTTGCCGTACATGGCCAGGGCGGACCCCAGGTAGTACCAGTGCTTGTGAGGCGAGAGATCGGGGGCGGCATAGCGCAGTTGCACCACCGCGAAGGTCTCGTCCGTGAGCCAGAAGGCCAGCGGGATCCGCCAGCGCTGCCGCAGGCCCGCCACATGGGGCAGCAGGGTGGCCGAGTAGAGGGCGTGGCGCAGGTTGACCACGAAGGTGGTGAGCAGGATGACCGGCAGTCCGGCACCGCCGGCCAGCAAGTTGAGGGCGATGAATTGCGAGGACCCTGCGAACACGAACAGGGACATGGCGAGGGCGCCAGTGGCCGAAAGTCCGCTCGGAGCGGCCAAGGTGCCGAAGATGATTCCGAAGGGGGCGGCGCCCAGCAGCATCGGCAGGGAGTCCCGGGCGCCGATCCAGAACTCGGAGTGGCGGCGGGGGTGACTGGAGTGCGGCATGAAGGGTCTCCGGAGCCCACGCAGTATAAGAGCAGCTTTACCTTCCCCCAAATGGAGGCCACCGATGAGCAGAATGGGTCGAATCGGGTTCAGACGCCGAGATAAGCCTCACGGACCCGGGGGTCCGCCGCGATCTCTTTGGAGGGTCCGGAAATGGTGCTGTAACCCACTTCCAGGACATACGCGAAATCCGAGATTTCCAGCGCCTCGAAAGCGTTCTGCTCGACCAGGAGAACAGTGGTGCCCTTCTTGTTGATGGCGACGATCTTGTCGAAGATCTCGTCCACCAGGACCGGGGCCAGGCCCATGCTGGGCTCGTCCAGCAGAAGGATGTCTCCACCTGTGACCATGGCGCGGGCCACGGCGAGCATCTGCTGTTCGCCGCCGGAGAGGGTGCCCCCCAGCTGGCCGATCCGGTCCTTGATGCGGGGGAACATCTCGAAGACTTCCTCCATGCGCCGGCTCACTTCACCCTTGTCCTTGAGGGTCCAGGCGGCAAGTTCGAGATTCTCCTTCACGGTCAGGATGGGGAAGATCCTCCGGCCCTCGGGCACATGGGAGATGCCCATGCTCACCAGCTTATGGGCCGGGGTGTTGGTGATGTCCTTATCCTTGAAGGTCACCGATCCGCCCGACGGGGCCACGAGTCCGCTGATGGCTCTCAGCGTCGTCGTCTTTCCGGCTCCGTTGGCTCCGATGAGGCAGACGATCTTGCCCTCCGGCACTTCAAAGGACACATCCGAGATGGCGGCAATGTTGCCATAGGTGACTTTGAGATTCTTGACGCTCAGCATCAGACAACCGCCTTCCGTCCAAGGTAGGCCTCTAGCACCTTGGCATCCTTGGTGACCACTTCAGGACGGCCTTCGGCGATGGTGGTCCCGAAATCGATGACCTTGACATGCTCGCAGATTCCCATCACGAATTTCATGTGGTGCTCGATGAGGAAGATCG
>CAIXHJ010000390.1 GCA_903919165.1 uncultured Holophagaceae bacterium | reverse complement strand
GGTCCACCTGCTCTCGGTGCTCTGCTTCCCCTTGAGCTTCCTCTGCATGGTGCTCGGCCCCCGCCACCAGACCCTGGCCGAACTGCTCAGCGGCCAGGAGCTCCTGTCCCGCCCCACCTCCCGCATGCGGTGACCGGGTGAGGCGACTACTCCACCAGGGGCTCCAGATGGTAGGGAATCGAGATCACGACCGTCTTGGGCTTCATCAGCAGCGTGGTCTTGATGCGCAAGGCGGTCTGGTTGTGCAGCAGGTTGGCCCACCAGTGGCCCGTGACGAACTCGGGGAGGATGACGGTAATGGTGTATTCGGGCTCCGCCCGCCGCATGCGGTCGAGCTCGTTCACGATGGGTTCCACGATCTTCCGGTAGGGACTCCGAAGTACGCGCAGAGGGATGCCCCCGCAGTACTTGGGCCAATCCGCGCGGAGCCTCTCGATGGATGCACTGTCACGGCCATGGTCATCGGGGAAGTCCACCGTGAGCGCCTCGACCTCGCCGTGCTCTGCAATGACCTTGGCATAGTTGAGGGCCTGGACGACCCCTGAATGGATGCCGGAGACCAGCACCACCACCCGGTTCTTGCGGGGGCTGATGAAGTCCGCGCGGCTTCCCGCCAGGATGGATTTCACGCGAATGTAGTGGCGATGGATATTGAAGAAGGTCATCACCATCGCGGGCACAAGAACAAGCACGATCCAGGCACCGTGGGTGAAGCGGGTCACAGCGATTACCAGCATGACGATCGACGCCGTCAGGGCGCCGATGCCGTTCACCAGGGCCTTCACTTGCCAGTGTGCGCCCTTCAGACGGAACCAGCGAAGCACCATCCCCGTCTGACTGAGTGTGAACCCAAGGAACACACCCACAGCGTAGAGGGGCAGCAGATGGTCTTCCTTCGCCCCGAAGAGCAGCACCAGGAACCCGGCAGCCGCGGAAAGGATGAGGATGCCATTCGAGAACACCAGCCGGTCACCCTGGCTCGTGAACTGGCGGGGCAGGAAGCCATCCTTGGCCTGCAGGGCGGCAAGCCGGGGGAAATCCGCATAGGCCGTGTTGGCCGCCAGGGCCAGGATGGCCATGGTGAATCCCGTGGTGGTGAGGTAGACCAGCCTCGGGAAGCCGTGTTCCACTCCGCCCAGGATGACCCGGGTCAACTGGGATAGCAGCGTTTCCGGCGCGTCCGGGTGGTAGGTCAGCCCGAAATGATTCGTCAAGTAGGTGATACCGAGGAACATCGTCCCCAAGATCACTACCATCCAGGTCATGGTCTTCGAAGCATTGTCGGCGGCCGGAGTCTTGAACACGGTCACGCCATTGCTGATGGCCTCCACACCCGTCAGGGCTGTGCACCCTGCGCTGTAGGCCCGGGCGAAGAGCCAGAGCGCCGCCAGCTTGGACGTGCCTTCCAGATGGACGACGGCCTGGTGGGTGACCACCGCGTGCCCTGTGGCCACGTTCCAGAACCCCTTGATCAACAACCCCACGATGCACACCACGAATCCATAGGTCGGGACCGAGAACACGAGCCCGCTTTCCTTCACGCCCCGCAGGTTCATCAGCGCGACGAAGGCAATGATAGCCTCGGCGAGAAAGATGCGATGGGGCTCCAGACTCGGAAAGGCCGAGACGATGGCGGAGACGCCAGCGGAGATGGACACGGCCACGGTCAGGATGTAGTCGATGAGCAGGGACGCGCCCGCAGTTTGTGCCGCGACTTCACCCAGGTTGTCCTTCGCCACAATGTAGGCGCCCCCCCCACCGGGGTAGGCGTGGATGGTCTGGCG
Organism: uncultured Holophagaceae bacterium; assembly: GCA_903919165.1. Taxonomy (GTDB): domain Bacteria; phylum Acidobacteriota; class Holophagae; order Holophagales; family Holophagaceae; genus Geothrix. Next base: position 247 of record CAIXHJ010000390.1, on the reverse strand, counting down.
GTAGCTGATGTTCAGCACCAGCAGCAGGCCCACGATGCCCAGGGCCACCCACCAGGACCAGCCCAGGACACCGGCGCCATAGATGGCAATCGCCGCCGTGAGGGGAGCCATGATCTCCTGCGTGCCGTAGGCCACGGAGGAGAGGGCATCTGAGCTGAACACCGCCAGGCCGATGGGGTTGCTGATCTTCGTCTCGTGGATCTCTTCGCTGGTGAGTCGGCGGCCCAGGAGGAATCTTCGGAAAGTG
>CAIXHJ010000389.1 GCA_903919165.1 uncultured Holophagaceae bacterium | reverse complement strand
CAGGCGATGGCGAGCACCACCACGAGGGCCTGGTGCAGGCTTGGGTGTCTGAACAGGCCATAGGCCGTCACGAGAACCCCAAGCAGCGAGAGGGGCATGAGGAAGAAGTGGTACGGGGGATCAAAGCGGCGATGGTTGGCGTAGGTCTGCTGTTCTGACATGGTACCTCCTGGAGGTCGGGGCTCCAGGTTACTCGAAGTCCCCCCGCCGTCGCAGCTTGGTTTGAGAGACTCTTTTCTTGGACTCCAGCCGCCGTTCCTTCGAACCCTTGGTGGGCCGAGTGGCTTTTCGTGGGACGGGCCGGACCAGGGCGGCGCGGACGGCTTCGGCGGCCTTCTCCCTGGCATCCTCCAGGTTCTTGAGCTGGTCCCGGGTGCGGTCGCTGACGATCATCCAGAGGCCCTCAGCATCGAGCCGGTTCCGCAGGGCAACCCGCAGCCGGATCAGCGCATCCTCAGGCAGGCCCTCGATGGCTGTGAGGTCGATGCGCAGTTCCACCTTGGAGGAGACCTTGTTCACGTTCTGGCCGCCCGCGCCACCCGCACGCACGGCCTTGAAGCGGATGGCCTCGCCCGGGATCCGAACAGTGTTGGTGACTAGGATGGGATCGGCCATCTGCAGATCCTACCGCCCCTAGCGCATCGCCTCCATGGGGCTGAGGCGCATGGCTCGGAAGGCGGGGTAGAGGCCGAAGACGACGGCCAGGGACAGGGCCACGATCCAGGCTGTGGTCAGGCCGATGGGGTTCACCACCAGGCCGTAGGGGAAGCTGGAAGACAGGGCCTGGCAGAGCAGGGCGCCGGACACCGTGCCGAGCAGGGCGCCAATGGCCGCCAGGACGAGGGCCTCCAGCAGGAACTGGATGAAGATCTCGTGATCGGAGGCGCCCAGGGCCTTGCGCAATCCGATTTCGAAGCGGCGGTCGCTGAAGCTGATGAGCATCACCGATAGAACCCCGACGCCACCCACCAGCAGAACCGTGCCCGCGAGGCTCAGCAGCACGACCTGCCAGCCCCGCATCTGTTCCAGGAAGTTCCGGTAGGACTTGGCGGCCTCGGCGTCCAGGTCCACCACTTCGACGTCTTCGATGCCATGGTGGGCCTGCCGCACGCGACCCAGCAACATGGCGGAGACTTCGCCCATGTCCGCTTGGCGCCGCAGCTTCACGGTGACCTGGGCCAGCTTGTGGGCCGGGTCCATGCGGTCCATGTAGGTCTGCAGCGGGATCAGGATGCCGTTGGCGTCGTAGTAGTTTTCGTCGTTGAAGATCTGGCCTGGGGCCTGGACGCCCACGATGCGGAAGGGCACGCCCTCCACCACCAGGTCCCGGCCCACGGGATCCGCGCCGCCAAAGAGCTTGGTGGCCAGGGTGGCGCCCACCACGGCCACGGTGGATCGTCGCCGCTGGTCATCCTCCGTGAGGCCCCGCCCGAGGCCGATGGGCCGGTTCATCCACTGTGCGTAGTCCGGAGGTACCCCGATCACGTAGATGCGCTCAGTGTCACCCAGCACACGCACCGTGACGGACTTCTGGGCCCTGGGCAGGAAGGCCAGCACCTTGGGGTTGGCGGCCGTGACACGGCCGATGTCCTCGTAGCGCAGGCCGGGGCTCATGTTGAAACGCTTCCGCTCGTCTCCGGTCTCAGGCGTTTTCGGCGCGATGCGCACAGTGCCATCCCAGCTCATGCCGGCGAAGCCCGTGCTGATCTTGTCCATGACGCCATCCAGCACCGAGGTCATCACCACCAGCGCAAAGACGCCGAGCATCAGCAGCGTGAGAGTGAGCAGGCTGCGCATCTTGTGGGCCCACAGCTCCACCAGGCCCGTGCGGATCACCTCCCAGAACATACCCAGGCTGAACCCTCGGCTTGGCGCGGCCGGGGCAGGGGCTTCGCCATTCAGCAGGGAAGGCCCGGGGGAGCGGAGGATGAGGACCCCGTCACTCATGTCTGAGGGCCTCCTCGCGACCCCGCGGGGCGCGCCGCAGGCGACTGAATGTCGTCTGCGACGCGGAGCCCCACAGGGAGCGAATCAGGCTGAGGGGAGGACGGACGCTATTCATAGCGCAGGGCCTCCATTGGAGAGAGCCGCGAGGCTTTCCAGGCCGGATACAGCGCGAACAGGAACCCGAAGACCGCAGCCAGGCCATAGGCCCAGAGGAAGCTGGCGGGGGTCATGTAGAGGGGGATGCCGAGGCTCGTGGTGATGATCCAGGAGAAGCCGATGCCAAGGACCAGGCCGGCCAAGGCGCCCAGGGCCGTCAGGAGCAGTGCCTCGGTCATGAAGCCCTTGAAGATCTCGCGCCCCGAGGCACCGATGGCCATCTTCACGCCCACTTCCCGGACGCGCTCCTTGAGGCTGGCCATCTGGATGTTCACGTTCACGATGCCGCCGCCCACCAGGGCCAGCACACCCGAGAGCAGGAAGATGAGGTCGTAGACATCGCCCTGGCTCTCCTGGCGCCGGATCCGGGCGGCCACGTCATCCAGGCGGAAATCGTCCTGGAGGCGGTGGTTGGCCACCACCAGGTTCTTGAGCTGCCGCGCGAATCCGCTCATCACCTTCAGATCTGGGATGCGGAAGGTGACCCGGTCGACCCGCCGGTAGGCATCTCCGTTCATGCGCCTCTGGACCAGGTTCGCGGGCACGGCGATGATGCGGTTGCGCCACCAGAACTGGTTGCCCTGGCCCTCCCGGAAGCGGAACACCCGCTCCTGAAAAGTGCCGATGACGGTTACCGGGACGTCGCCGATGCGGATGGACTGCCCGAGGGCGTCCCCCTTGGGGAAGAAGGTGTTGGCCGCTTCGGTTCCCAGGACCACGACGGGGGCTCCCGTTTCCATTTCGGCGTTGGAGAAGCCCCGGCCCTGGGCAATGCCGTAGCCGTAGGCAGGGATGTAGTCGCCGCCGATGCCGTTCACCGATCGGTCCTGGTCCGCATAGGCGGACACCACCCGGGTCCTGGCGCTCTTCAGGCGGCTCACGCCCTGAATGGCTTCCGATTGAAGGGACTCGCCCCCGATGGCATCGGCATCCCGGAGCCCCAGGTTCGCCTGCTGGAGGGCCGTGGGCTGCCCATCCCGCATGGCCGCGCGGGGCAGGACATTCAGCTTGTCGAGGCCGCCCATCTTCACGAACATCTGGTCAGCCCGTTTGCGCTGGCTGTCGGAGATGGAGAATCCGCCCAGCACGGAGGCCACGCCCAGCAGCACTCCGATGGCCTGCAGCACGGAGCGGCCGAGGTTCTCCCGGATCTCCACCCAGGCCCCGAACAGCCGCTCCCGGAAGGCGCCGGAAGTGGTCATCTAGGCCACTCCCTCGGGGGCGGCGATCACTCCGTCCCTGATCTCCACCCTGCGCTCCGCCAGGGCCGCGATGGAGGGATCGTGAGTGACCAACAACAGGGTGTTCCCCTGCTGGTGCAGTTCACAGAAGAGCTCCAGCACATCGGCCCCGGTCTTTGAATCAAGGGCGCCTGTGGGCTCATCCGCCAGGAGGAGGGCTGGTCCGTTGGCCAGGGCCCGGGCCACGGCCACGCGCTGTTTCTGGCCGCCGGAAAGGGTGGCCGGCAGCTTGTCCGCCTGGTCGGCGATGCCGACCCTCTCGAGCAGGGCCAGGGCCCGCTCCCGGCGTTCCCGGCGACCCAGGCCCGCATAGAGCAGCGGAAGTTCCACGTTCCGCACGATGCTTGCCTTGGGCAGGAGGTTGTAGCTCTGGAAGACGAAGCCGACCTTCTCATTGCGGATCTGGGCCAATTCGCCACCAGAGAGCCCCTGGACCTGTCGACCCTCCAGCGTGTAGGTCCCGGCGGTAGGCAGGTCCAGGCAACCGAGAATGGCCATGAGCGTGGACTTGCCAGAACCCGAGGGGCCGATGAGGGCCACGAACTCGCCCTTGACCACGGTGAGGTCGATGCCGCGCAAGGCATGCACCGCCGCGCCGTTGGCGCCGTACACCTTGGTGAGGGCCTGAGTTTCAATTATGGGGAGCATGGGGTTCCCTCAGGGAAGGAGAGGACATTCGGGCGTTCACCCCGATCGAATGACGGGGGCGCGGGGGGACATCGCGAGCAGAGGCTCCGTCTCTACTCGCCCGAAGGGCGGGTAGGAGCAGCCTGCAGAGCAGGGTGTGATAGGTGGAGCGAGCAGGCGGTCCCCCCGCAGGATTAATTGTTTTCATCGTCCTTCTCGACCTTCTTCTTGCTGGGATCTTCGAGGCTGACCTGTTCATTGGCTTTGAGACCGGAAAGGATCTCTACCCGCTCCAGGGTGGCGATGCCGGCCCTGACAGGCACCACATCGAAATAATCCTTCCAGTGGTCAGACAGCCAGATGAACTTGCCGCGGCCCGAGAGCCCATCCTTGGCCTTGGTGATGTCCTGGGGTGTGAGGCTCTCTTTCAGGCGGTAGACCACGGTCTGGCCATCCCGACGCTGCAGGGCCTCCAGGGGCACGCTCACGGCCTTGTCTCGCTTCTCGCCCAGGATCTCCACGTTGGCACTCATCCCAGTCATGAAGGCATCCGTGAGTTCATCCAGGGCCACTTCCACCCGGAAGACCTTGATTTTTTCCACCAGGTCGGCGGCGGGAGCCACGAAGCGCACCTTGCCGGTGAAGGCGCGCTGGGGATAGGCGTCTAGGGTGATGCGCACGGGCTGGCCCACCTTCACCTTGGCGATGTCCACCTCGTTGAGATTCACCTTCACGATGAGCGAGGCCAGGTCGGCCACGGTGAAGATCACTGTGCCCGTGTTGAAGGAACTGACGCCGGAGGTGATGGTGTCGCCGAGTTCCACGCCCCTCTTGATCACCACGCCGTTCATGGGGGAGGTGACCCGGGCCAGCTGGGTGGAGGCGTTCCCGCTGATGGGAATGCCCCGGTCCTCGACGATCTGGTATCGGGTTTGCGCGCTCTTGTAGGTCTCTTCGGCAAGATCCTTGGTGGTCCGGGCGAGGCGGAAGGCCTGCTCGGAGATGAGTCCCTCTTTGAAGAGCGCCGTCTGCTGGGCGAAATCCCGCTCTGCATTCTGGAAGCTCACCCGGGCCTGGGAGACACTGCCCTGGACGTCAGAGAGGGTCTGGGCCTGGTTCACGTCAGGCTCGACCTCGGCCAGCAATTCACCGGAGCGCACTTTGGCGCCTTCTCGCACATTCATTCCGACGATGCGCCCGGACACGGTGGACTTCACGTCCACCTTGATGAGAGGGTCCACCACACCCACCTCTCGCACGCTCACTTGCAGATCCTCAGCCTGCACCTTGCCCACGCGGAAGGGGGTGTTGGCTTCGGGTTTCTTGGCTTTGCCATCGCCGCCCCTCAGGGTGAAGACCAAGCCCGCCGCCAGGGCCAGGCCGGCCACGGACACGATGACCCATCGTTTCTGCATGGAACCCCCTGATGGGAAAGACGCCGGACGTGCCGGGGTGATGAAATGACTACGGATCAGAGTCTTGCGCCGTTTAGAAAGGGTCTCCGTCGGAATTCGGCCACCGGCAGCCTCCGGTCGGCCAATGTTCCCCCCGGACCGGGGAGTGCCGAGGTGGCACCATGCTTCAGCCCCAGGTTCAAGATCCTCACCTCACAGAATCCCCCCGCACGGGGGCTCCTTTTGTGAGCATGGGAAAACCTATCGGATGGTCTCCCGGGCGATCATCAACTCTTCGTTGGTGGGTACAACGGTCACGACCACACGGGAGTCCGGCATGCTGATGATGCGTTCCCCGGTGCCATGCTCGTTGGATTCGGGATCCAGTTTCACCCCCAAGAAAGTGAGCTTGCTGCAGACTTTGTCGCGGACGTAGACGCTGTGGGTGCCGATGCCGGCGGTGAAGGTGATGGCATCCAGGCCATCGAGGACTGTGGCGTAGGATCCGATGAACTTGCGCACGCTGTAGGTCAGCAGGTCGCGGGCCAGGCGGGCGCGGTCATTGCCCTGGTCGGCGGCCAGTTCGATCTCGCGGAAGTCGGAGGAGACACCAGAGATGCCCAGCAGGCCCGACTTCTTGTTGAGGAGTTCGGTGACGCCCTTCTGGTCGAGGTGCTCGTACTCCATCAGCATCTCCACCACGCTGGCGTCGATGGAGCCGCTGCGGGTGCCCATGATGACACCCTGGAGCGGCGTCATGCCCATGCTGGTTTCCACGCTCTTGCCTTTTTCCACGGCGCAGATGCTGGTGCCGTTGCCGATGTGGCAGGTGACGATCTTGAGGGCGCGAAGGGGTCGGCAGAGCAGGATGGCCGTGCGGGCCGCCACATAGGCGTGGCTGGTGCCGTGGAAGCCGTAGCGGCGGATGCCGTACTTCTGGCTCAGTTCGTAGGGGATGCCATAGATCCGCGCGTAGTCGGGCATGTTGTGGTGGAAGGCAGTGTCGAAGACTGCCACGTGAGGCACATCCGGAAAGGCTTCCATGGCGGTCTTGATGCCCAGGGCATTGGCCGGATTATGCAGCGGGGCATACATCGAGAAGGTTTCGATGTCGCTCAGCACCTCTTTCGTCACCAGGACGGAATCGCCATATTTCGGCCCCCCGTGCACCACCCGGTGGCCCACGGCATGGATGGGCGTGTCATGCAGTACGGTGGCCCGCAGGCGCTGGAGGATGGCCTCCAGGGCTTCCTTGTGGGTGGGCAAGGGCATGGTTTCCTTGCGCTTGTCCCCCTCGATGGTACAGGCCAGGTTGGCTTCGGCCAGGCCGATGCGCTCGGCCATGCCCTCGGCGATGGAGACTTCATTGTTCATGTCGAAAAGGTTGAACTTCAGGCTCGATGAGCCGGCATTCAGAACGAAAACGAGCACGGTGTCCCCCATCACCCAGACAGTCTAGCTTGTTGGGCGCGTAACCGATATCTCATTGTTGATCAACTAGTCATCAGAAGAACCTGGACCGCCGAGTCAGGCTCTGGACTTGCTGGTCCGGGTGGCGAACGCTTCCTACCTAGGGGTTGTAGCCTGCACTGTGGAAGATCCCTTGGGTGAGTGAATCCGGCAGCGGCCAGGGAGCTTCAAGGGCGGCCTCCGCCGTGGCCAAGAGCTCCGCCTCAAGCCGGACGGCGAGACTGGGATCGAGTTTCCATCCCTGTTGTCCCATCCAGGCCTCGAAGCGGAGCAGGGGGTCCTTGGCGGCCCACTGCTCAAGGAGGACGGGGTCCACGTAACGCTGGTCATCGTGCTCCGCATGGCCCGACCTCCGGAAGGTCTCGCAGACTAGGAAGACCGGTCCCTTGCCCTGAAGGCAACGGTGGCGGGCCTCAGTAGCAGCCGCATAGACAGTGACGGCGTCGTTGCCATCCACGGTCAAGGTGAAGGCACCCTGGGAGCGCAGCGACATGCGGCCAGCCATCTGGCGGTCCGGTGGGGTCGAGAAGGCGTAGCCGTTGGACTCCCCCACCACGATGAGCGGGAGTTTCTGCACCACGGCGAAGTTGAGCCCCTCGCAGAAGGCCCCGGTGGAGCTGCCGCCATCACCGATCCAGGTCATGGCGACCCGGTGCTCGCCCTTCTGCCGGAAGGAGAGGGCCACGCCCGCCATCACTGGGAGGAGCGCCCCCAGCATGGATGTGGGAGCGATGATTCCCCGTTCCACCGAACCGAAGTGGTTGTTGTGTTCCCGACCGCCAGTGGGCCCCGTGGCCCGGCCCAGATATTGGAGGAAGACCTCGGTTGGTGTCACTCCGCGGACGAGCATGGAACCCAGATTGCGGATCAGTGGTGCGATCACGTCGTCGGGGCCGAGGGCCAGGGCGGTGGCGCAGGCCGTGGCCTCCTGGCCCAGGCTGCGGTACACGCTGCCCACGGTCTGTCCCTGGCGGAAGAGCTTCACCAGCCGCTCCTCGGTGAGGCGCGTGAGCAGCATGGCCTCATACAGGCGGTGGGCAGTGGCTTGATCCATCGGGTTAGCATAGACGGATGTTGACCCTTCGAGCCGCTGTTCCGAATGATGCCCCGCTGATCCTCCAGTTCATTCGCGACCTGGCGGAGTACGAACGCGAGCCGGAGGCTGCCGTGGCCACAGAGGCGGATATCCTGAGGCATGCGTTTTCCGAGCACCCGCTGGTGAAGGTGACCATGGCCGAGTGGGATCGGCAGCCCGCCGGCTTCGCCCTCTGGTTCCTGAACTTCAGCACATGGGAAGGCAAGCCCGGCATCTACCTGGAGGACCTCTTCGTGCGCCCGGCGTTCCGGGGCAAAGGCATCGGGAAGGCCCTGCTGCAGCACCTCGCAGAGCTGGCCGTGGGGGAGGGCTGGACGCGCCTCGTTTGGCAGGTGCTGGACTGGAACAAACCGGCCATCGAGTTCTACGAGGCCCACGGCGCGAAAGTCATGCGCCCCTGGCTCACCTGCCGCGTGGAGGGCGAGGCGCTCAGGCGGCTCGCCGGGGGGATGGATTGACCTGGGGCCCGCTGCTCCGGCTCAAGGAGGCCCTGGGCCCCGAGGCCGAGCTGGTGATCGTGGGTGGAGCGGTCCGGGATGAGCTCCTGGGGCGGACTCACGCAGACTGGGACCTTGCGACGAGGTTGTTGCCGCGGACCGTGATGGATCGGGCCCGGGCCGCGGGCCTGAAGGTGATCCCCACGGGCATCCAGCACGGCACGGTGACGGTCCTGCTGGAGGATCGTCCGGTGGAGGTGACCACGTTCCGCAGCGAGGGGGACTACCTGGATGGCCGACGGCCCATATCGGTGAGTCTTGGCGTCGATCTGGCGGTGGACCTGTCGCGTCGTGACTTCACCATCAATGCCATGGCCCTGCCAGTGGGCGGAGGCGACCTGGTGGATCCCTTCGGAGGCAGGGTGGATCTAGCGGCACAGACGATCCGGGCCGTGGGAGATCCTCTCCAGCGCTTCGCGGAGGATGGCCTGCGCCCCCTTCGGGCCTGCCGTTTCGCAGCTCAGTTGGGCTTCGACGTGGAACCTGCGACCCTGGCCGCGATCCCGCTACGCCTGGAGGTGGCCCGCAAGGTTGCCGTGGAGCGGGTCTTCACGGAGCTGGACAAGCTGCTGCGGGGGAAGGAACCTCAGCGTGGACTGGCCCTGCTTGCCGAAAGCGGCCTGATGGACCTCTGGCTTCCAGAACTTCGGCCGATGATCGGCTGTGGCCAGAACCGCCATCACCGCCACGATGTCTGGGTCCATACCCTGGAGGTGATCCGTGAAGTGCCCGCGGAATCCAGCCTGCGCTGGGCGGCGCTCCTGCACGATGCGGGCAAGCCTGGAACCCGCACCACCGGCCCCGATGAGGTGGTGCATTTCTACGGACACGAGCCCCGGTCTCTGGAACTGGCCGACGGCCTCCTTGAACGCCTGAAGGCGAGCCATGTCCTGCGGAAGGACGTGGCCGCCCTGATCCGCCATCACGGCACCCATCCCACGGGCGCCTGGAGCGACGCCGCCTGCCGGCGATTCCTCGGGCGCCTGGCCGAGGACAGCCTGCCTCTGGATCGCTGGGCCGCCTTCAGGTTGGCGGACCAGCGGGGCAAGGGGCTGGACTTGGGCAATCGATTGGACGAACACCAGGGACTGATGTCCCGCCTCGCTGCACTGGCTGAGGCTGCTCCGCCCCTTGCAGTGCGCGACCTGGCTCTGGATGGCTCGGCCCTCATGCGACTGGCGGGGCGCGATGGCGGTCCCTGGCTGGGTGCACTTCAGCGCCAGCTGCTGGAGGCCGTGATCGAGGACCCAGGACTCAACACGGTTGAGGCCATCGCCGAGTTGGCCCGGAAGCTGATGGCTGCGGATTAGCCGCTACTCGCTGGGGCGGGTGTCTCAGCCGAGGAAGGCGAGGATGAAGAGGGGGAGGCCCGAGAGGCCCACGAGCATGGAGCCCCACCAGACGGCACGATTCCGCGTGAGGGCGGCCAGGGCGCCCAGGGCGATCGAGACCTGGAACAGGGCGACCGCGTTCGCGAACCGGTGGTGCTGGTGCAGCAGGTGGTCCGACTCGGCGGATTTTTCGTCCCGTTCCTTCTCCTTCTCCTGGGCGGCTTTCTTGATCTCGGACTGCTCCTCAGCGTAGCGCTTGGCCTGTTCGTGGAGCTTCTCTGGCACCGGCTTTCCCGCCGCCTCCCAGCTGGCCGCGGTGGCCTCCTGCACGGCAGCCTTGAGACCCTTGGCTTGATAATAGGCCCAATTGTCGGAGGCCTGGGCCTGGAGCCGCGTGGATTCGGTCTTGAGCAGGAGCGCCTCGTTTACCGTGGCGCCGGCCTTGAGGGCAGCGATGGCGGCGAAGGCGGCAAGGACGGCGGTGGTGAGGGCGATCCGCTTCAGGAATCCGCCACCTTCCTTTTCCATCTCCTCCTGGATGGCCTCGTGGAGTTTCTCGGTTTCGATTTCGGGTCCTTCCGGCATCACATCCTCCTGTCCAGCGGTTCACGGGCGACGGCTGGCACATGCTGCTGTCCACTGTACGCGTCGAATGGGTTCCCCGGAAGAACCCCAAAAAAAACGCCCGGCAAGTGCCGGGCGCTGTCGCGAGTGGGTCGGGTGTCAGCCCGCGCCGCCACCGCTGGTGGCATGGCGGTAGGTGAAGCTGGCCTTGATGAAGTCGCGGTTCATGCGGGCGATGTTCTCCATCTTGATGCCCTTGGGGCAGGCGACTTCGCACTCGCCATGGTTGGTGCAGGTGCCGAACTCCTCCGCGTCCATCTGGGCGACCATGTCCCGCACGCGGGAGTAGCGTTCGGGCTGACCTTGAGGCAGCAGGCCCAGGTGGCTGATCTTGGCGGACAGGAACAGCATGGCGCTGGCGTTGGGGCAGGCGGCCACGCAGGCGCCGCACCCGATGCAGGCGGCAGCATCCATTGCGAGTTCTGCCTTCTCCTTGGGGACCGGCAGGGCGTTGGCGTCCTGGGGCGAACCTGTAGGCACGCTGATGAAACCACCCGCCGCGATGATGCGGTCCAGGGCACCGCGGTCCACCATCAGGTCCCTGATCACGGGGAACGCCTCGGCCCGCCAGGGTTCGATGGTGATGCTGTCGCCATCCTTGAAGCTGCGCATGTGCAGCTGGCAGGTGGTGGTGCGTTCCTTCGGGCCGTGCGGGCGGCCATTGATGACCATGCTGCAGGTGCCACAGATGCCTTCCCGGCAGTCGTGGTCGAAGGTGATGGGTTCCTCACCCTTGCGGATAAGGCCCTCGTTCACGACATCCAGCATCTCCAGGAAGGACATGTCGGGGCTGATTCCGGCAGCGGGGTACTCGATGAACTTGCCATCGCATTTGGCATTCTTCTGCCGCCATACATGGAGGGTGAGATTGATGTGCTTGGACATGGCTCAAATCCTCACTTGTAGTTGCGGGTGGCGAGGTGGAGGCTCTCGAAGGAGAGCTGTTCGGTGTGGCGGACCGGTGCGTTGCCGTCGCCCTTGAATTCCCAGGCGGCGACGT
>CAIXHJ010000388.1 GCA_903919165.1 uncultured Holophagaceae bacterium | reverse complement strand
TTCTTGACCGAACGGATGCGTCTACGGATGTCTTGGAGACTGGCCATGGCTAGTTACTCCAATTCGAAAGGGGTCGGTAGGGCCAGCTCATGGCCTTGGTGACTTGCTGGGTGTTCTTGACCGAACGGATGCGTCTACGGATGTCTTGGAGACCGGCCATGGCTAGTTACTCCAATTCGAAAGGGGTCGGCAGAGCCAGCTCATGGCCTTGGTGACCTGCTGGGTGTTCTTGACCGAACGGATGCGTCGGCGAATGTCCACTTCGAAAACCCGATGGGTGTTCAAAGAACGGCAGTTCACCACCCGACCGCTCGATGTGGCTTCCTGGAGACCGGCCATTGGACTAGGCTCCCGCGGTCAGGTTGAGGGAGGCCACAAAGGTCTCCTTGAAGGCTGCCACCTGGGTCTTGAGCTGGGCCTTGGCGTCGTCACTGAGCACCTTGCTGTCACGGATGCCGCGCAGGACCTCTGGAGCATTCACATCCAGGAAGACCAGGAATTCGGCCTCGAAGCGGCGGACCTGGGGAATGGGCAGATCGTCCACGTAGCCATTAGTGGCGGCCCAGATGCTGATTACCTGCTTCTCTACGGGCATCGGGTTGTACTGGCCCTGCTTCAGGATTTCGACGAGACGCTGGCCGCGATTCAACTGGGCCAAGGTGGCCTTGTCCAGATCGGAACCAAACTGGGCGAAGGCCGCCAGTTCCCGATACTGCGCAAGGTCGAGCTTGATGGTGCCGGCCACGGATTTCATGGCCTTCACTTGGGCGGCGCCGCCCACGCGGCTGACGGAGATGCCCACGTTCACGGCCGGGCGAACGCCCGCATTGAAGAGGTCGCCCTCAAGGAAGATCTGGCCATCGGTGATGGAGATGACGTTGGTCGGAATGTAGGCAGACACGTCACCGGCCTGGGTCTCGATGATGGGCAGGGCCGTCATCGAACCGGCACCACGCTCATCGCTGAGCTTGCAGGCTCGTTCCAGCAGGCGGCTGTGAAGGTAGAATACGTCGCCGGGGTAGGCCTCGCGTCCGGGAGGACGGCGCACCAGCAGGGAGATCTCGCGATAGGCCACCGCCTGCTTGGAGAGATCGTCGTAGATGCAAAGGACATGACCGCCGGGATTGTCCTTGCTGCTGGGCTTGCCATCCTTGCCGTGCCACATGAAGTACTCGCCCATGGCCGCGCCGGTCATGGGGGCGAGGAAGAGAAGTGGGGCCGCTTCGGATGCAGAGGCTGCCACCACAATAGTGTGTTTCATGGCGTCATACTCCTCCAGGGTCTTCACCACCTGGGCGATGGTGGAGCGCTTCTGGCCGATGGCGACGTAGATGCAGATCACGCCTGTCTCTCGCTGATTGATGATGGTGTCCACGGCGACGGCGGTCTTGCCGGTCTGACGGTCGCCGATGATCAATTCACGTTGCCCGCGGCCGATGGGGATCAGGCTGTCGATGGCCTTGAGGCCCGTCTGCATGGGCTCATGGACGCTCTTGCGGTCCACGATGCCAGGAGCGATCTGTTCGATGGGGTTGGTCTTGGTCGCCTGGATCGGGCCCTTGCCGTCGATGGGATTGCCCAGGGCATCCACCACGCGGCCCACAAAGGCGGGGCCCACGGGCACGGACATGATCTTGCCGGTGCGTTTGACGATGTCGCCTTCTTTGATGGCCGCTGCGTCGCCCAACAGGATGATGCCGACATTGTCCTCTTCCAAGTTGAAGGCTAAGCCCATTACGCCGTGAGGAAGCTCCAGGAGCTCCCCGGACATGGCCTTCTCGAGGCCATAGGCGCGGGCGATGCCGTCCCCGACGCTGATGACGGTACCCACTTCGGCCACGTCCAACTGGGCGTCGAAGCCCTCGATCTGGCTGCGGATGATGCGGGAGATCTCTTCCGCGCGAATGTCCATGAAGTCCTCCAAACCTGCGGTTGAATAGCGACTGGGATATAGGTGGATCTTGCGAATCAGGCCGAAAGCAGTTGGGTCTTTAGCTGGCGGAGCTGGCCCTGCAGTGAGGCGTCCAGGACCGTGGAGCCTACCTGGACCTTCACGCCGCCAAGGAGGTTCAGATCCTGGTGCCAGGTCAAGCGGATGGTTTTGCCCGTGCGCGCGGTCAGGGAAGCGATGAGAGCCTTCGCCTGGGCATCCGAAAGGGGCTGGGCGCTGGTCACCTTGGCTTCCACGATGCCCGCGCGTTCATCCACCAGATCAGCGAAGGTGCGGCGAAGGTCCGGCAGCAGGTTCAGGCGGCCGGCCCCGGCCACCACGCGGAAGAAGTGGCGCAGCGTCTCGCTCACCTTGGCGGCGGCGAGAATGGTCTCGAAGACCTCGGCCTTCTTGGCGGGGAGCACCAGCGGCGAGGCCACTAGGCGGGACAAATCGGCATTGGCGGCCACGGCGGCGGCCACGGTCTCCAGCTCCTGCTGAAGCATGGGCACGTTGCCCTGGGCGTCGCCGATCTGGAGGAGAGCCTTGCCGTAGCGTCGGGCGGTCAGGCGGCTGCTCACTGGGCGCCTCCAATCTGCTGAATGGCACGGTCGACGGCCTTGGCGGCTTCAGGTCCCTGCAGCTTGGCCTCGAGGCGCTTGGCGGCGCCTTCGACAGTCAGCTCGGCCACCAGGGCTCGCAGTTCCAGCTCAGCCTGGCGCTGTTGGTACCCAATTTCGGTCTGGACCTGGGAAAGAATCAGGGTTGCCTCTGCCGTGGCGGCTGCCAACACATGCTGCTTCTCGGCCTCGGCCTCGGCCTTGGCCTTTTCGAGGATGCCTGCCATCTCGCCCTCGAGCCCAGCCATCTTCACTTCCATGGCCTTCATCTGGGCTTCGCCCTCGGCCCGGTCCCTCTCCGCCTGGGAGAGCATGGCCTCCAGCTCTTCCTTGCGGGATTTGAACATGGCGGACAGGGCGCCCTTCAGGAGAAAGAAGAGGGCCGCGCCATAGATGGCGAAGTTCAGAAGCTGGACGAGGAAGGCACCACCGTTGCCATATTCCTTGCCGAAGAGCTTCATGGCCGGGCCATGATGGCCAGCCTCATGACCAGCCTCGTGGGCCCCCTCGCCAGGAATGGCTTCCGAAGCACCATGGCCTTCGGGAGATTGTCCCTCGTGCCCCGCGGCCTTAGCCTCGTGGCTGGCCGCAGGAGCCTCATGTTTCTCGGCGGCCTGGGTGGTTGCTTGGGCCTGGGCCATCAGCACCAGGGGGCTGAAGGACAGCAGGACGGCCAGGGAGAGTCGGATCGGCTTCATCATGTTCAGGCCTGCTTCAGAAGGGTCTGGGCCATGGCTTCGGCCAGGGCGTCCACCTGAGCCAGCAGGTCCTGCTTGGCCACGGCCTGCTGGGCCCTCAGGGACTCAAGGGCCGCCCGCTGCTCGGCCTGAGCCTTGACGCGGGCCTCGTCCAGCAGACGAAGCTTCTCCCTGCCCGCGGCATCCGCCAACTCCTTACGCGCTTCGAAGGCCTGGGCGCGGAGTTCCTTCAGCCGGGCCTGATAGTCCCTCTGCCGAGCGTCCAGCTGCGCCGCGGCCACGGCTTTGGCATCGCCACCAGCGTCCAGATCGCGATCCCGGTCCTCCATCACCTTCGTGATGGGCCCGAAGAACACCACCCGCAGATAGAGGTACAGCACCACGAGCAGCACGATCACGAACAGGAGGGCTGGCAGGTCCGGGCGCATGGGATCCGGCATCTGGGCCAGGATGCGCGCAACGGGGCCATCCCCTGCGGGGGATTGGAGCGTCAAATTCGCCAGTTCCAGCAGCGCCACAGGCCACCCTCCAGAAACATCCCAAGGCCACGGCTGACAGTTCAGCCAGGGTCACACCGACACCAGCGTGGGTCCGCGGGAACCCCTGGCACGGAAGTCATAACACCCTACCAGAACCAGGCAGATCCCTCAATGCAGAGCTTTGGCCTTGACCCCTCCGGACCCCTATGGGAGGATCGGGGTTCGGCGATTCGGGCGATTAGCTCAGTCGGTAGAGCGGCTGCCTTACACGCAGCATGTCGGCGGTTCGAGCCCGTCATCGCCCACCAGCCACCTGGTGAAGCACAACAATACAAGGGGTTGTAGCTCAGTCGGTTAGAGTGCCAGCCTGTCACGCTGGAAGTCGCGGGTTCGAGCCCCGTCAGCCCCGCCAAAACAACGCGCCCAGCCGGG
>CAIXHJ010000387.1 GCA_903919165.1 uncultured Holophagaceae bacterium | reverse complement strand
GCCACCCCGCTGGCTGAACCGGCGGGTCAGTTTGCGGGGATCCACCGGCACGGGCTTGGCCCAGCCGATGAAGGGGAAGCCGGTGGCCATACCCAGCAGCGGAAAAAGGAAGGTTCCCAGCAGATCCATGTGGGCCAGGGGATTCAGCGTCATCCGCCCCATCCGGGCCGCCGTGTCGTCCTCCAGCCAGTAGGCCGCGGTGGCGTGGCTGGCTTCATGCACGCTGAGGCTGAAGAGCAGCGCCACGTAGCTGACGAGGATGGTAGGGATGGAGATGCTGTCGAACACCCGGACTCCGGCAATTCTCCAGTGTACAGGCCAGAAGCCTGTCCACGTAATCAGAACCCAAGCCTGGCCAGGGAAGCACGCAGGTCGCCGGGTTCCCGACCCAGTGCAAGGTGCATCAGGAATTCCGTGTTGCCCTCTCCTCCCTTAATGGGACTCGTGGTAAGAGCCTGGGGGCGCAGTTCCGTACCCGCGAAGTAGGCCCATGTCTCCAGCAGGACACGCCGATGGACATCCGAATCGCGCACGATGCCGCCGGTGCCCACATCATCCCGCCCCGCCTCGAACTGGGGCTTCACCAGCAGCACAGCCTCCGCCCCGGGTGCGAGGCTGGGCAGCACCGGCGGGATGGCCAACCGGAGCGAAATGAAGCTCAGGTCCGCCACCAGCAGCCGGCAGCGCTCAGGAATGGACGCTGGATCCCAGGTGCGGAGGTTCACCTGTTCCATGGAGATCACGCGCGGATCGCTGCGGAGCTTCCAGTGGAGCTGATTGGTGCCAACATCCACCGCGTAGACCTTCGCTGCCCCGCGTTGGAGCAGGCAGTCCGTAAAGCCGCCGGTACTGGCTCCGGCATCGAAGCAGACGAGCCCAGTGGGATCGATGCCCCAAAGATCCAGCGCCCCGGCCAGTTTCAGCCCGCCCCGGCTCACGAAGGGCAGGGCGTCGCCCCGGAGGCGGATGGTCGCTGCCTCGTCCACGGCGGTGCCCGCCTTGGTGATGGGGCGATCCTCCACCAGCACCTCCCCCGCGAGGATGCGCGCCTGGGCCTTGGCCCGGGTCTCGCACAGGCCGCGCTGAACCAGGAGCTGATCCAATCGAGTCTTAGCCACGAGCCAGCCGCTTCTGCCGGGCCATTTCCTTGCGGTACGCACCCACGTTCAGGTTGTGTCCCCTCAGGCTGGGTGCAAAATTGTGGCCGCCCATGCCGGTGGCCACGAAGTAGAGATCCTTGCCCACGATTGGCGACTTGGCTGCCTCAATGGCTGTGGCACTGGGAACGGCGATGGGTGTCGGGGGAAGGCCAGCCACGGTGTAGGTGTTGAACCGGTCGGGACGCCGGATATCCTTCTCCATCGGGGCAGTGAACCGCAGATCGCCGCTGAGCCAGCGGGCGTAGAGGCTGGTGGGATCGCATTGCAGGCGCATGCCGAGGTCGAGGCGCTTCTTGTAGACCCCGGCCACCTTCGGCTGTTCTTCCGCCAGTTTGGTCTCTTTCTCCACCAGGCTCGCCAGGATCAGCGTGTCATAGGGCGCCAGCACGCCGCCCTCCAGCCCCGGACGCACCTGATCGCGGAAGGCTTCCACCAGCATGAGCATCACTTCCTCGGGCTCCAGGGCATGGTGCAGCTTGTAGGTGGCCGGCGCCACGAGGCCCTCCAGGCTTTCGGCCTGCTCGAAGCCCGCCGTCCTGGCCAGGCGCGGGCTCTTCCAGAGAACCCAAAAAGCATCCTCCGGCACGAAGTCCTTCAGACGCTTCTGCACCGACCAGGCATGGGCACCTTCCGGGATGGACACGAGGGTGTATTGGATTTCCGCGCGCCGCAGTTTTCCTGCGACATCCGAAAGGCTGGTCCGGGGCGTGAACGTGTATTCGCCGCGGATGAGTTGGAGCTTGCGGGTCCGGGCCCAGAGCTTGAAAAGCGCGGCAGAACGGATCACGCCGTCCCGCTCCAGCTGGTCCGCCACCTGGTTGATGTTCGTGCCCTTCTTGACCAGCACGGTGGTCTCCTGCTGGAGGGGCCCCTGCCCCTTCCAGGCCCACCATCCTCCCAGCACCGGCAGGATGGCCAGGGTCGCGGTGGACAGGAGGAGCCGAAAGGAGACATGGGAACGCGCCATGCCTCCAGAATGCCGTGATAGCGTGGATCCAGCTACTCAAGAGGCTCGATGCCGACCACAGGCACTGCCAT
Source organism: uncultured Holophagaceae bacterium (assembly GCA_903919165.1). Classification (GTDB taxonomy): domain Bacteria; phylum Acidobacteriota; class Holophagae; order Holophagales; family Holophagaceae; genus Geothrix. Next base: position 4,974 of record CAIXHJ010000387.1, on the reverse strand, counting down.
CATGAAGGAGTCCGTGATGTTGCACGTCGTTGTTCTCGGGGCTGGCCGCGTCGGCGGCGCCATGGCCCGGGACCTGGCCCCGGATTTCAAGGTCACGGTGGTGGACCGCTCCGAAGCTGTCCTATCGAGCATGCATGGCGCGGGCCTCTCCACGCGGATCACCGATCTGTCGCTCCCGGATAGTGTGAAGGGCGCCGTCGCAGACGCGGACCTGGTGGTGGGCGCAGTACCGGGCTTCATGGGTTTCACCACCGCCAAGGCCGTGCTGGAGGCCGGCAAGAGCTTGGTGGACATTTCCTTCTTTGACGAGGACTGTTTCGAGCTGGATGAGCTGGCGAAGGGCCAAAAGCTCACGGCCATCGTGGACTGTGGCATCGCACCGGGCTGCGATAACCTCATCCTGGGTGACACCTCCCGCCAGTGGGACCGCATCACCTCCTTCGAGTGTCTGGTGGGCGGCCTGCCCGTTGTCCGCACCTGGCCCTATGAATACAAGGCGGGATTCAGCCCCATCGACGTCCTCGAGGAATACACGCGCCCGGCCCGTTACGTGAAGGACGGTCGGGTGGTCACCTTCCCGGCCCTGTCCGAACCCGAGCTGCTGGACTTCGAGGGTCTGGGCACCCTGGAATCCTTCAATACCGACGGCCTGCGCAGCATCCTCAAGACCTTTCCGCAGGTACCGGACATGAAGGAGAAGACCCTGCGCTACCCCGGCCACATCGAGAAGATGAGGATGCTGCGTGAGTCTGGCTTTTTCGGCAAGGGGAAGATCCGGGTGGGTGCAACCGAGATCAGCCCATTGGAACTGACTACGGCCCTGCTCTTCCCCATGTGGTCCATGCAGGACGGCGACGAGGACTTCACCGTCATGCGCGTCACCATTGAGGGCGAGAAGGGAGGCCGGCGGATACGCAAGCAGCTGAACCTGCTCGACCGCTACGACCGTGCCACGAGGACCACGTCCATGGCGCGCACCACCGGTTATACCTGCACCGCCGCCGTGCGCCTGTTGGCCAGGGGCGGCTACAACCGCAGGGGCATCAGCCCGCCGGAATTCGTCGGCCAGGAGCCCGGTGCCTGGGACTTCATCCGCGAGGATCTGGCCAAGCGCGGCGTGGTGTTCACAGAGGGGGATTAGGGGCCGTTTCGGAATAGCCAGTACTCTTCTGGTTGTTCCGTCAGGGCCCCTTATGCCGTCCTCGCCATCGGAACGAACCAATCATTTCCAGTTGACGGCTCAGCCGTCCAGCTCCCGGTGCCTGATGGTCAGGGCCGCCACATCGTGCTTGAGCCGTTGCGCCAGGACCTCCACCAGGGCCACCGAGCGGTGCTGGCCCCCCGTGCAGCCGATGGCCAGGGTGTGATAGGCCCGCCCTTCCTGCTGCACCAGCGGCAGAGACCAGCGCAGCCAGGATTCCGCGCGATCAAGAAATTCGTGAAATTCCGGAAATTCCAGCAAGAACGCCTGGACGGGCCCGTCGCGCCCCGTAAGGGGCTTCAGGTCCTCGATGTAGAAGGGATTGGGCAGGAACCTCGCGTCCAGGATCACGTCCGCATCGGCCGGAATGCCTCGCTTGTACCCGAAACTGAGCAGACGAACCGCGGTGCCGCGGGTAGGCACCTGGGGAACCAGGGCGGCGATCCGGAGGCGCAATTCAGACAGGCTCAGCTGGGTCGTGTCGAGGATGGTGCTCGCCAGGGCCCGGATGGGAGCGAGCAGTTCCCGTTCACGCCGGATGCCTTCCTCTGCGGTTCCGAGCTGGGCCAGGTGGTGGGGACGGCGGGTCTCGGAGTACCGGCGCAACAGGACCTCGTCGCCAGCTTCCACGAACACCACCTGCACCGGCACATCCCTCTGTTGCAGCCGCTCCAGCAGGGGTTCGAATTCCTGGACGAACTCCTCCTGCCGGCTGTCCATGCCGACCACCAGCCGCTCGCGGTTCGGCTGCAGCTTGGACTCCAATTCGAGCAGAGGTTCCAACAGCCGGGGTGGCACATTATCGAGGGCCGTGCAGCCGCTGTCCTCCAGGGCGCCGAGTACCGAGTGCCGGCCCGCGCCTGAGAGTCCCGTGACGACGATGAGTTCCATGACACTAGTTTGTAGCAGGGCCGCAGGACCTGCCTAAGAAAATCGCGGGGGGGGCATTCGGCCCCCGCGATTTTCTCGGGTGGGAATCAAGGAAGAAATCAATCCTCCAAGCCGCCGGCCGTGAACCGCAGGACGCGCTGGACCCCTTCGGGAAGGTTGCCCTGCTCGTCAGGGCCCAGCTCGATGGTCTCCGAGGGTGCCCGGAAGAAGTCCTCGTCCGGCACGTAGGCGGGCTGGGGCTCCACTCGGTAGAGGTAGGAGATGATCTCGTCTTCGTAGCCGAAGCGCATCTGCTCGAAGTATTCGTAGCTTTCGCGCTTGTACTCCACCAGGGGATCCTTCTGGCCATAGCCGCGGAAGCCGATGGCCTCCTTCAGATGGTCCATGACCAGCAAGTGCCGCTTCCAGGCCGCATCGATGATCTGGAGGATGGACCAGCGCTCGTAACTGCGCATGCCCTCGCCGCCCAGGCGTTCGTCCTTGCCCTCGTAGTAGCGCTGCACCAGGACTGCCAGGGCCTGGCTGGCCTGGGCCTGGGGCATCTGGCCCACGGCATCCACTTCCTCGCCCGTGAGGGTGAAGAGCTGCTCCACGCGCTCGCGGAAACCAGCCAGATCACGTTCGCCCTTGTCCGGAAGGAAATCATTGGCGATGCCCTCGGCTATCTCGGCGGCCACCCGCAGCACGTATTCCTTGGTGTTGCCCTTCAGGATTTCGGTGCGAAGCCCGTAGAAGAAGATGCGTTGTTTGTTCATCACATCGTCGTATTCGATCAAGTGCTTGCGGATCTCGAAATGGTGGGCCTCCACGCGCTTCTGGCTGCGCTCGATGGCACGGGTCACCATGCCCGCTTCGATGGGTTCGTCGTCGTTCATGCCCATGGCGCCCATGAGGTTCTTGATGCGGTCGCCCCCGAAGATCCGCATCAGGTCGTCCTCAAGGGACAGGTAGAAGCGGCTGGTACCGGGATCCCCCTGGCGGCCGGCGCGGCCTCGGAGCTGATTGTCGATGCGCCGGCTCTCGTGGCGTTCGGTCCCCAGAATGTGAAGGCCGCCGAGAGACACCACCTCCTCGTGCTCGGCCGTGGTCTGCTCCCGCATCTTCTCCACGAGGGCCGAGAACTCGGGTGTTTCGAACCCCTCGTCATCGTAGAGGGTGATGTTCTTCTTCTTGGCCTCGAGCCGGGCCAGGCCCTCGGGATTTCCGCCGAGAATGATGTCCGTGCCACGGCCCGCCATGTTGGTGGCGATGGTGACAGCGCCTTTGCGGCCGGCCTGGGCCACGATCTCCGCCTCTCGCTCATGGTGCTTCGCGTTCAGCACCACATGGGGGATACGGGCCGCCTTGAGGGCGTCGGACAGGTCTTCGCTGCTTTCGATGCTGGCTGTGCCCACCAGCATGGGCTGGCCCTTCGCGTGCAGTTCCTTGATCTCCTCGACGATGGCCTTCTTCTTCCCGGTTCGGGTCGAATAGACCGTGTCGGCGAAATCCGTGCGGATCATGGGCATGTTCGTGGGCACCACGATCACGTCCAGCTTGTAGATGGAATGCAGTTCCGTGGCCTCGGTCTCGGCCGTGCCGGTCATGCCAGCCAGCCTGTGGTACATGCGGAAGAAATTCTGGAAGGTGACGGTGGCGAGAGTCTGGTTCTCGGCGTTGACCTCCACCCCTTGCTTGGCCTCGATGGCCTGGTGTAGGCCGTTGGACCACCGGCGTCCCGGCATGAGGCGGCCCGTGAATTCGTCCACGATGACCACTTCCATGCCCTTGCCATCCTCCTTGGGGCGGACCATGTAGTCCACGTCCAGCCGGTAGAGGTTGTGGGCCAGGAGCGCCTGGTTGAGCCCGTGCAGGGTCTCGATGCTGGTCGGATCGTAAAGGTTCGTCACGCTGAGCAGGTGTTCGGCATGGTGGATGCCATCGTCCGTCAGCATCACCTGGCGGTCTTTCTCGTCCACCTTGTAGTGCACGTCCGCCTTTAGCTTGGGGACGATGGCGTCGATGCGGAAGTACTTGGAGGTGTCCTCTTCGCTGCTGCCCGCGATGATGAGCGGCGTGCGGGCCTCGTCGATGAGGATGCTGTCCACCTCGTCCACGATGGCGTAGTGGAAACCGCGCTGGGTGAAATCCTCCAGATCCCACTTCATGTTGTCGCGGAGGTAGTCGAAGCCCAGCTCATTGTTCGTGGCGTAGGTGATGTCGCAGCCGTAGGCATCGCGGCGCTGCTGGTCCTCGAGGCCGTGCTGGATGATGCCGACGCTCAGGCCCAGCCAGGTGTAGAGGCGGCCCATCCACTCGGCGTCTCGCCGGGCCAAGTAGTCATTCACCGTGACCAGATGGGCGCCCTTACCCGCCAAGGCGTTCAGATAGAGAGGGAGGGTGGCGGTCAGGGTCTTGCCTTCACCGGTGCGCATCTCGGCGACCTTGCCCTCATGCAGGGCCATACCGCCCACCAGCTGCACATCGAAGTGGCGCATCTTGAGCACGCGCTTGCTGGCCTCCCGGGCCACAGCGAAGGCCTCGGGAAGGATGTCCTCCAGGATGGCGCCATTGGCCAACTTCTCCTTGAGGTAGGGCGTCTTGGCCTTCAAGGCATCATCGCTGAGAGCGGAGATCTCCGGCTCGAGCACATTGATGGCCTCGACCTTGGCCCACAGCCGCTTCAGCTCCCGGTCATTCTTGGAGCCGATGAGTTTCTTGAGGAAGTTGTCGAGCATGAAGCCGTCCAGTCGCGTAAACCGTTGATTGTAGCGCGATGGATCCCCATTTCCCAGCGCCGGAAGCTGCCTCCAAGCCTCCGTGGTTGCCGAAGTTACCGGCACAGGGCAGACTAAACGTTTGGATTCTGGAGGAGCCATGGCCCTTGAGCGGACCTTTGCCAT
>CAIXHJ010000386.1 GCA_903919165.1 uncultured Holophagaceae bacterium | reverse complement strand
GGGCTGTCTTCAGCCACCGGTCCACGGTCCTTCACAGCTACGCCGCCGCCATGCCCGACGCCATGAACATCAGTTCCAGGGATGTCGTGCTGCCCGTCGTGCCCATGTTCCATGTCAACGCCTGGGGCATCCCCTATTCCGCGGCCATGGTGGGCTGCAAGCTGGTCTTCCCCGGTCCCCACCTCGATGGCAAATCCCTGTATGAGTTGTTTGAGGCGGAAAAGGTCACCTTCAGCGCAGGCGTTCCGACCGTTTGGCTGGGATTGCTGACCCACATGCAGACCCACAAGCTGAAATTCTCATCCTTCCGATGCACTGTCATTGGAGGGGCTGCCTGTCCGCCTTCGATGATTGACACACTGGAAGACGACTTCGGCGTGGAGGTGGTGCATGCCTGGGGCATGACCGAACTATCCCCGCTGGGCACTCTATCCCGCTTGCGCGCCAAGCACCTGGATCTACCCAAAGAGGAACAGCGCAGGCTGATGGCCAAGCAGGGCAAGGCGATCTTCGGCATCGACATGCGGATCGTCAATGGGGATGGCGCTCCGCTCCCCTGGGACGGCCATGCTTCGGGCGATCTCATGGTGCGGGGCCACTGGGTGATCAACAACTACTTCGGAATCACGAGGCCTCCCCATCAAGACGGATGGTTTCCGACCGGGGACGTGGCGACCATCGATGCGGATGGCTTCATGCAGATCACCGACCGCAGCAAAGACGTGATCAAGTCCGGCGGTGAATGGATCAGTTCAATCGCCTTGGAGAACCTCGCCGTGGGCCACCCGGCGGTGCACCAGGCAGCAGTGATTTCAGTCGCCCACCCCCAGTGGGGTGAGCGCCCGCTCCTGACCGTCGTTCTGAAACCCGGAGCATCCGTCACCCGGGAAGAGCTATTGGCCTTCTATGAAGGGAAGATCCCGAATTGGCAGGTCCCCAATGACGTGATCTTTCTGCCGGAACTGCCACACACCGCCACTGGGAAGATCCAGAAGCTCAAACTGCGGGAGGCATTTAAAAACCATCAGTGGTCCCAGCCGTGATTCCCTGCTGCGTGCATGTCCACCTCTGCACACTGACCAAGGTAAATTCGTCAGGTGAACTCTAGGTGCCTGGATAGCGGCGAGGTCTCTCAGTGCTCCGGCTGGACCTTGCTGGCCTGGGCGTCGATCTCAGCTTGGAGGTTCTTGGCGCCTTGGAGCAACGATTCCCGGCCGGTTTCCTTGGCCGCATCTCGCAATTGGCGCACCAGATTCTCAGCGAGCTCGAAGGAGATATGCAACTGAGGCGTTGTCAGGCTTGACATGGAACCCCCGGGGAAGGCCAAAGACCCCAAGATAGGTCGAAATATCATTGACGCCCATAAATATTTAATGGACAGGGAAACGAAAAACCCCACCTGGACTACCCGAATGGGGCCTTTGCCCTCATGCCAATTGGCTTGAGATGTCCAGATTATCTGGGTCCTGCGATCACACTGGCAGGTGCCGGGCCGCTCCCAGGGCTGGAACCTTGGACCGTGTTTGGACGGATGGGATGACCCGCTTGGTCCGCATGAGAAGAGTTACTTGCAAATCATATTTGGCTGGAGGTGCGGTTAAGGGCCAGATCAGTCCTTGGGCTTCATCCGTTCTTCGTAGGGCAGGTAGAGGCCAAGGCGAGTGCCCGGGGAGAGGGTCATGTCGGATCTGCCCGATGGATTGGCGAAAGATTACCAGCGGGTAGTGGGAATATCAGCCGTTGAAGTCAATCAAGGACCTATGTCGACATCAGGAACCCTGCTTCCAGGTCAGCAGTACTAAACTGAGCTCCATGACGAAACTGACCACCACCCAGGGCGACATCACCACCTTGAAGGTTGATGCCATCGTCAATGCCGCGAACCCTTATCTCCGTGGAGGCGGTGGCGTGGACGGAGCGATCCATGCAGCGGCTGGACCTGACCTTCACAAGGAATGCATGACCTTAGGGGGCTGCGAAATAGGCGGAGCGAAGATCACAAAGGGCCACAGCCTTCCAGCACGGTTCATCATTCATGCTGTCGGTCCTGTCTGGAGAGGAGGCAACCATGGTGAGCCTGAACTCCTGGCCGCCTGCTACTGCAGATCGCTGGAGTTGGCCCAGGAGCATGGGTTGGTCAGCTTGGCCTTCCCATGCATCAGCACAGGCATCTATGGCTATCCGCCAGAGCAGGCTGCGGCGGTAGCCGTACAGGCGGTTAGGACCGCGAACCTCTATTGCATCGAGCAGGTAGTGTTCTGCTGCTTCTTGGCGAGGGACTGGGACATCTACTCCCGACTGCTCAAGGACTGCTGATACACAGGCATCTTTGGTATAGCCTGGGGGCCGATCCCTATCCTAGCGGCGGCGCCACGATCCAGGGCTACACCGAATACAAGCCCTATCCAACTACAAACCGGCTCCAGAAGTGATGGAATTCAATGTAGAGGATTCGGAAGTACTTGTGTTTCCTGCGGTCGCCCATTGAGCCTCCTGGGATGGGTCATTGTCATTAAAATAAGTGACAATGAAAATTAGTCAAGCCCTGGTCGGTAGCAGAAGTAGCAGGAATAGCGGTAGCAGGCACAGAGAGGCCATCTCCCGGGGTGGCCTCCGCTACTTGACGCCCTTCTTCTTCAAACGCACCTTTAGGCTCGACCCATTCCCAATGGGGAGTGG
>CAIXHJ010000385.1 GCA_903919165.1 uncultured Holophagaceae bacterium | reverse complement strand
TCGCAGAGCTTCGGTTTCGAGTGGCTGAACCGGCAGGTGGTCTGCGCCACGCAAGGCGTCGCCCAGGCGCTGCGGGTCACGCAGCCCGGACATCTCAGTTGGAACGTGGTCGGCATCATCGGGGGCCTGGTGGCCGTCCTGATCGTCTTGACATGGGGCTAAAGCGATGAACACTGCCTTCTTCTGGCTGGTGACGCTGCCGCTGGCCGCCTCGCCGCTGGTCTACCTGATCGGCCGCGTGGGGGCGAACCGGGATCCCGATGGGCGGGTGCCCGTCGTGGTGCCCTGGCTTTCTTTCCTCGTCCTCCTCGCCACCTGGGTCCCCTTCGGGATGGCGGTGCAGGAGGTGGGCGCGCGCGGGCGTAGCACCTTCAGCATCGAATCCATCGTCATGCAACTGGACGGGATCAGCCTGATCCTGGCGGGGACGGTCCTCGCCGTCGGGACGGCGGTGGCCCTCCATTCGGCCTGCTACATGGCCGGCGAGGTGGGGGAAGAGAAGTACTATGCCATGCTCCTGGCCATGATGGGTGTGATGATCGGCCTGGGCTGCGCCGGCGACCTCTTCAACCTCTGGGTCTGGTTCGAGGCCATGTCGGTCTCCTCGTACCTGCTGGTCGCCTTCTACCGCGAGCAGGCCGGGTCGCTGGAAGCGGGCATGAAGTACCTGGTGCAGAGCGCGTTGGGATCGGTCCTCGTCCTGATGGGGATCGCCCTGGTCTTGGCGCAGACCGGGACGCTCACCCTGGACAAGATCCGGGCGGGGGCCCAGGCCGGCTCGCCGGCCCTGCTGGCGGCCGGGGCGCTCTTCATCATCGGCTTCGGCGTGAAGATCGCCATGGTACCGATGCACACCTGGCTGCCCGACGCTCACTCCCAGGCGCCCAGCGGGATCAGCGCCATGCTGTCGGGCGTGGTGATCGAGGCGGGGCTGGTGGCCCTGCTCCGCGCCCTGATGCCGCTGATGGGGGTCACCCCGACCTGGGGGATCCTGCTGATGGCGTTCGGTGCGCTCAACATGCTGTACGGGAACCTTCTGGCGCTGCGCCAGGAGCAGGTGAAGCGCCTACTGGCCTTCTCCAGTCTGAGCCACGTCGGCTACATGCTGCTCGGTCTGGGCATCGCGCTGCACGCGGGGCAGGCGGCGGGCGCCCAGGGGGCCTTCTTCCACCTGTTCAACCACGGCTTGATGAAGGGGCTGGCCTTCCTGGCGGCCGGCGCGCTGCTCTACGCCTTGCATCTCGCCGCCGGCAGCCACGATCCGCTGATGATCCGGGACCTGGACGGAGCCGCCTCGCGCTACCCGATGGTCGCCCTCACGCTCAGCATCGCGCTGCTGGCGCTGGGTGGACTACCTCCGCTGGCCGGCTTCATGTCCAAGTGGCAGATCTTCGTGGCCGGCTTCGCCACCAGAAATATTCTAATCGCCGGGCTGGTGATCTTCGCCGCCCTGAACAGCGTGCTGTCCCTGGCCTACTACGCCCCGCTGGTGAACGCGGTCTACCGCAAGCAGCCGTCGACGGCGGTCGCGCGGGGGGCGGCGGTGCCGGTCAGCATGGTGCTCCCGCTGGCGGTCCTGGCCCTGGCGGTCGTCGTGCTGGGCTTCTGGCCCAGCCTGCTCAACTTCCTGACCGAGCCGGCCGGTTCCGCGCTGATCAAGGCCTTCAAGGGCTGAGAAAGGAAGAGGGATGGACGTCCTGCTGTATCCGCCGATTGCCTTCGTGATCTACCTGGTCCTGGTCGGCGTGCTTTCCGGGGTGGG
>CAIXHJ010000384.1 GCA_903919165.1 uncultured Holophagaceae bacterium | reverse complement strand
GCTTCCGCATCGCCCAGCGGGACTTGGAGCTTCGGGGTCCCGGTGAGTTCTTTGGGGTGAGGCAGGCCGGATTGCCGCGATTCCAGGTGGCCGACCTCGTGCGCGACCGCGTCCTGCTGTTTCGCTGCCGAGAGGCCGCCGACCATGCCCTGGCTCTTGGCCTCAGCGAGGCGCAAGCCGAATGGTTGAGGCGGGAGCAAGTTCGGCTGAAACTTGCCGAGATCAGCTGATCAAGCGCAAGTAAGCCCGACGGCTGGCCTTCGTGCTGCGGGAACGTGGTTCTGGTGGTGCTGGCCAATTACATGCAAGCGCTCAGTCCACCCTGGGCAGGTGGGCCAGGGACTGGCGGATGGCCGCGGCCGGGTAGTCGAAATCCTCGAGCTTCCCGGAGAAGTAGCGGTCGTAGGAGGCCATGTCGAAGTGGCCGTGGCCAGTGAGGTTGAAGAGGATGGTCTTCGCCTCGCCTGTCATCTTGCACTCCAAGGCTTCATCGATGGCGGCGCGGATGGCGTGACAGGATTCGGGTGCGGGGATGATGCCTTCGGCCTTGGCGAACAGCACGCCGGCCTCGAAGGTGGCGACCTGGGGCACGGCGATGGCTTCCATCAGGCCCTCGTGGACCAGTTGGGAGATGAGCGGGCTGTCCCCGTGGTACCTGAGTCCGCCCGCGTGGATGCCGGGGGGCATGAAATCATGGCCCAAGGTGTACATCTTCATGATTGGGGTGTAGCCGGAAGCGTCCCCGTAGTCGTAGGCGTAGGCGCCCTTGGTGAGGGTGGGGCAGCTGGTGGGCTCCACTGCCACCAGCCGCAGGTTCGGCGTCTTTCCCGCAGCCTTGTCAGCCAGGAAGGGCAGGGCGATGCCGCCGAAGGAGGAGCCGCCACCGCAAGGGCCAAAGATCACGTCCGGCCAGTCCCCGGCCTTCTCGAACTGCTTTTTCGCCTCGAGCCCGATGATGGTCTGATGGAGCAGCACGTGGTTGAGCACCGAGCCGAGGCAGTAGTTGGTGTCCGGGCGCCCCGCGGCCTCCTCCACCGCTTCGGAGATCGCGACACCCAGGGAGCCGTCGCTGTCAGGATGCGCCGCCAGGATGTCCCGCCCGGCCTGGGTCAAAGTACTGGGGCTGGACAGCACCTCGGCCCCCCAGGCCTGCATCATGGAACGGCGGAAGGGCTTCTGCTCATAGCTGACCTTCACCATGAACACCCGCACGTCGATGCCGAACATCTGGCCCGCGAAGGCCATGGAGGAGCCCCACTGGCCCGCCCCGGTCTCGGTAGTGAGCCTACGGATGCCTACCTGGTGGTTGTAGAAGGCCTGGGGCACTGCGGTGTTCGGCTTATGGGAGCCGGCCGGGGACACACCCTCGTTCTTGTAGTAGATCTTCGCCGGGGTGCCGAGGGCCTGTTCCAGGCGCAGGGCTCTCATCAAGGGGGATGGGCGCCACAGTCGGTAGATCTCGCGCACAGCTTCTGGAATGGGGATCCACCGCTCGCCCGACATCTCCTGTTCCAGCAGGGGGCCTGGAAAGATGGCGAGCATCTGTTCCGGACTGACCACATTGCCGTCCGGCCCCAAGGGTGGGAAGGGTGGATTCGGCAGGTCTGCGACCGCGTTGTACCAGTGGGTAGGGATCTCCTGCTGCTCAAGCATGAAGCGGGTGGTCTGCATGGCTGGCTCCGGGCATTTCGGGTCAGTGGGAGGGTGAAGTATAAACCGCCCAGGGCCGCAGCCAAGAGGCGGATCTACCGCGGTGCAGCTGCTTCAGCTCTTGCCAAGCCTTCCAGCGATCCGCCCGCGCAGTATGTCCGGCACCAGGTCCGAGAGATTGCCGCCCATGGAGCCAATCTCGCGGACGAGGCGGCTGCTCACGGCGCTGTACTTCTCTTTCGGCATCAGGAAGACGGTCTCCAGCTCCGGCGCCAGCTTCCGGTTCATGAGGGCCATCTGGAACTCGTACTCAAAATCGCTGAAGGCCCGCACGCCGCGGACGATGAACTGGGCACCCTGGGACTTGGCGAAATCCACCAGCAGTCCGTGGAAGCTGGTGATGATGACGCCGGGGCGGTCGCCCACCAGCTCGCGCAGCATGGCCACCCGTTCATCCACCGTGAATGCGGAGGTCTTGGAGGGATTCTGCAGGACGGCCACAACGAGTTGGTCCACCAGCTTCTCGGCCCGCTGGATGATGTCCCAGTGGCCAAGGGTCACGGGATCAAAGGAACCTGGATAGATGGCCGTACGCACAGGTGCTCCTGGAATTTGCCCTAGCCTAGCGCATCGGGCGGGGACATGGTGTCACAGTGTTCCCCAGAACCCAGTTGGGATTACAGTGGTCGCATGAGCGAGAGACTGAGCGTTGGACTTCTCTTCGGTGGGGAATCCCCCGAACACGAAGTCTCCATCGTCACCGCGAGGGCCATTGCGGAACACCTGGACCGGACACGCTTCGAGGTGCGACCCATGGGCATCGCACGGAACGGTGTGTGGGTGGTGACTGGCGATCCCTTCGCACGTTTGGCCTCGGGAGAGCTGCCCCAGCGGGGTGAGGTGCCCTTTCTTCCCCTTGAAAAGGGCGCCGAGACGAGCCCCCTTCCGGATCTCTTCTTCAATGCCCTGCACGGTGCCGGAGGCGAGGACGGCCAGATCAACGGCTACCTGGAACTGCTGCACCGTCCCTACACCGGCGGGGGCCTGCTGGCCATGGCGGCGGGCATGGACAAGTGGATCACCAAGCGCCTCTGGGAATCGGAAGGTCTTCCTGTCGTTCCCTATGTCGGACTCACTGAGGAACACTGGAAGCGCGAACGCCTGATCTGCCTCGCGGAATGCGGAAAGCTGGGCCTGCCCCTGTTCGTCAAACCCGCCAACCTCGGCAGCAGCATCGGCGTGGAGAAAGTCAAGCAGACCGGGGACCTAGCCGCGGCCCTGGACCGGGCCTTCACCTTCGATCGGCGCGTACTGGTGGAGCAGGGGCTTGAAGTCCGCGAGATCGAGGTGGCCGTGCTGGGTGGCGACGAACCGCTGGTGTCAGTGCCCGGGGAAGTGATCGTCGCCGATGAGTTCTACACGTTTGAGGACAAGTACATCCATGGAAAGAGCCGCACGGAGATTCCCGCCCGGATTTCCGGAGAACTGGCCGATCTGTTCCGTAGACTCGCGGCCAGGGCTTTTGCCGCGACCGATGGGTACGGCATGGCCCGGGTGGACTTCTTTCTGGAGCGCCAGTCAGGCCGGGTCTTCCTCAATGAACTCAACTTCATCCCTGGCTTCACCAGCATTTCCATGTATCCCAAGATGATGGCCGCCAGCGGCGTCCCCTACGCCGAACTGCTGACCCGCCTCATCGACCTCGCCCTAGCCCGCCACGCCCAGACCGCCGCCAAGCAGAAGGGGTTCCAATCCGGCAGCACCTGGTTCCAGAACCCTTAAAATCCCTGTTAAGTCTGCCCGGGGGGTGCCGATGAAGCCCCATGGACGTGGTCGGCATGTCACTCCCTGGTCTCAGCGCAGCAAGCGCGGGGCTGGCGGTGCAGGCTGACAACGTGGCCAACCAGCTGTCGGACGGAGACAAGGAATAGCGCGTCGACCTGTTGGCTGAAGCCTCGGGGGGGGTGCGGGTGTCGGGTGTCTCACAAGACTCGACGCCCGCCGGCCCTGAGAGTATGGACACGGCCATTAGCTGACGGATGGAAGACCGTTTCCTCGTAGACTATAGCCATGCACGCTCGAACTTGGCTCTCGGTCCTGTCGCTTCCTCTGGTGGCCGCTTTCACCGTGCCGGTGTTGCAGCAGGGCAATCCGCCCAACTCCCAGCCGAAGGTGGACGCGAAGGCCATGCCCCAGGACCCCCTGGCTGGCTTGTCGGATATCCAGGACGTGCTCTCGCTGGTACAGCAGAATTACGTCGATCCTCCGGACATGGAGAAGGTGGTTTCCGGGGGTGTGCAGGCCGTACTGGAACGTTCCCACCCCCTGAATGCCTATCTGACCCCAGAGGATCTGCGCCTGCCCGATCCCGGCCCAGCCGAGGCTGGTCTGGTGGTGGTGAAGCGGGGAATCTACGCTACGGTGCTGGCCGTGGTCCCCGATGGCCCCGCAGCCAAGGCTGGCATCCAGGCCGGTGATGTGATTCGCAAGGTGGATGGCGATTCCGTGGCCCACCTCAGTGCCTGGGCCATGGAGCGCAAGCTGCGCGGTCCCGAAGGTTCCCCTCTGGACCTCTACCGCTACAATGCCACCGGTGACCTCACCAAGGCCACCGTGGAGCGACAACTGATCACACCCGGCCCGGTGGTGCTCAAGCAAGGGCAGGGTGCCCTGCTCGCCTCTTTGCCGGACCTGGCCCCTGGAAGGGTGGAGGAGTTGAAGAAGGCTCTTGCCGCTACCGACCGCGGGCAGACCCTTGTGCTGGACCTCCGTCAATGCTTGATGGGGTCCATGGATGAAGCTGCCGCCTTGGCTGGCCTACTTGGTTCGAAAGGGAGCTTCGCGACTTTAGAAGAGGCTGGCAAGCCTGACCGCGTGCTCCCCGCGACCGGTACTGGAACCGCCTTCGCCCGCCTGGCTTTGCTGGTGGGGCGCTCGACCCTGGGTGCGCCGGAAGTCCTGGTCTCCTGCTTGAAAAAGGGTGGCGCCAGGACCTTCGGCGAACGGACGCCAGGTTTCGGCGTAGAACGCGTCCGCTTCCCTTTGAAGCAGGGCGGGGCAGTGGACTTGGTATCCAAGCGATGGGTGGGTCTGGGCGGCGAAAAACTGGATCGCCAGGGCGTGGTGCCGGATCTGGTACTCCATCTGACTGACACAGAAGACGTCTTGACCCGGGTGATGACCGCCCTGGCCGCACCTGTCCAGGTTGGGAAGACAAAGGCCCAGGCTTCGGATGAAGCCGTGGCCCCCAATTCAAGAGCGGTGCCTCTTCTCCCGAAGAAGCCGAACCCCTGATGGCCCGAGGCAAGGGGAAGCGGACTTCCACCCTCGCCCTGGTGGGATGGGCAGTGCTTATGCTGGCCCTGGGCCTGGGCGTCGGACTGCTGCTGGGTCAGCAGGGCTGCAACCGACGTGAGGCACCCACCAAGCGCGAATCCCCCAAACCCGAACCCAAGAAACCAGAAAAGAAACAGGCCGAGCCAAAGGCGAAGCCCAGCTCGGAGGCCGTCAGGCCTCCGAGCCAGCAACCGGACCACGCTCTCCCCCACCTCGCCTTGGTCATCGACGACCTTGGCTACATGCAGCCGGAACTGGTGACCCGGCTGTGCAGTCTGCCCGTGCCTTTCAGCGTGGCTGTACTGCCCTACCAGGAGCACACCCGGGAAAGTGCCGAGATCGCCCATCGCCTCGGCAAGGAGGTCATGCTCCACCTGCCCATGGAACCCATCGGCTATCCCGGTCCAGGCCACGATCCGGGTCCCAACGCCATCCTCTACAACCTGCCGGAATCCGAGATCCGACATCGAGTCCAGATGGCTCTGAATGAGGTTCCCCACCGTGTGGGCGTGAACAACCACATGGGCAGCCGCATAACGCCAGACCGCACCCGCATGGGCTGGGTACTCCAGGAGATCAAGGCGAGGAAATGCTTTTTCGTGGACAGCCGGACCGAGAAGGACAGCGTGGCCTTTGACGTGGCTGAGCAGCTGGGGGTTCCGACGGTGCAGCGGCGGGTCTTCCTCGACGATGACAAGGCCTTCCCCGAGATGGAGAAGCAGTGGGTGCGGGCCCTAAAGCTGGCAGAGAAGGACGGATCCGTGCTCATCATCGGCCACATCTACCCCGAAACTGTGGAGGCCCTGGAAAAGCTGGTGCCCCGCACGAAGGGACAGGTGCGCTTCGTGACTGCGGGGCAGCTCGTCAACTAAGGGCCAAGGTGGTTCGCGGGAATTGCAAGCGCTCTCTGATAGCCTGAATCCGTTGGCGGAGCGATATGGGCTTCTATTCCTTTCTAGCGGTCGGGGCGGGGGCGGCGTTGGGCGCCTTGCTGCGCTGGGGGTTTGGCGCCCTCCTGAATCCCATTTTTCCGTCCATGCCGCTCGGCACCCTGGCCGCGAACCTACTCGGAGGCTACCTTGTGGGCGTGGCAGTCGCCGTCTTCGCCCAGCATCCGGGCCTGGCGCCCGAAGCAAGGCTCCTCGTCATTACCGGTTTCCTGGGGGGCCTCACCACCTTCTCCACGTTCTCAGCGGAGGCGGTGCATCTGCTCACCCGGGGAGAGTACACGTGGGCCGCGGCGCACATGGCCTCCCATTTGGTCGGCTCGCTGACCATGACCCTGGTGGGACTCCTGACTGTCAAAGTCTTCGTGAAAGCCTGAGGGGGCATCATGAAAGGCACCTATCTCATTTTCTTCATGCAGGAAAACCGCACCCGCCATGGTGTCCTGGTCTACGAATGGCTGTTGGAGGAGGCCCGCCGGCTGGGCGTCAAGGGCGGCACCGCTTTCAAGGCCATTGCAGGCTTCGGCCGCCATGGGCTCATTCACGCGGACCACTTCATCGAGCTGGCGGGAGACCTGCCGGTGGAAGTGACCTTCATGGCCACCGACGAGGAGACCGAACGCCTCCTGGCCTTCCTTCAGGCCGAGGGCCAGTCCATGTTCTACCTGCGAATGCCTGCTCAATGCGGTTATATCAACGAGCCGACCAAGACCTAGCTTCCCGGACCTGCGTCCGCATTCACGGATGGGGCTCACGCACCTTGCGCGCCTTCACCAGTACAAGCGTAGATCCTTCGGGTTTGCGCTCCATGTGGACCTCGTCCATCACCTGGCGCATGAAGTAGACACCTCGACCCCCGGGCTTGAGCAGGTTCTCGGGCAGGTTCGGATCCGGCAGGGCATCTAGATCGACCCCTGGCCCGCGATCCTCGATGCGGATCTCGAAGCGGTCCGAGCGGGGGGTGAAGGTGACCTTCACCGGTTTTTCATTCTGGAGTTGGTTGCCATGGCGCATGGCGTTGGCGATGCCTTCCTGGATCGCCAGCCAGAGCCGCTCGCCATCCTCTTGCGTGAAGCTGAGGTGCTTGAGGAACTCGGCACCCACCACCTGGATCAGGTCGATGAAACGCAGGTCTGTGTTGCATGTGAGGACAACGGGCAGGAGGGCAGGGTGGGCCATGGACGCAGCATCCCTTTCAGCGGCTAAAAGAACCATGTCCAAGGTACTTGGAATCCAGGAAGTCAGGCCAGAGGTTTTCTGCCAGCTCGAATCATCCGCTGTTGCGAAGCCCTGCGGCGATGCCGTTGATGGAGAGCAGAATCCCGCGCTGGATCCGTTCATCGGCATCTCCGGCGCGATAGCGGCGAAGCAGCTCCACCTGGAGATGGTTAATGGGGTCCATGTACGGGAAACGGTTCTGGATGGAGCGCTTCAGGGCGGGGTTGTCCTCCAGCAGTGCATCCCGGCTTGTGATGGCCTTCAAGGCCAGGATGGAGGCTTCGCACTCCTCCTTGATGCGTCCGAAGATCCGTTCCTTCAGGTCCGGGTCGTCCACCAGGTCCGCGTAGCGCGAGGCGATGGCCAGATCCACCTTGGCGAGCACCATGTCCATCTTGGAAATCAGGCTGCGGAAATAGGGCCAGCGGGCGAACATATCCTTCAGAAGGGCCAGGCCCTCCTCGCCCCGCTCGCGCTGGAAGGCTCGAACTGCCGAGCCGACGCCGTACCAACCCGGCAGCATCACGCGGCACTGGCTCCAGCTGAAGACCCAGGGAATGGCCCGAAGGTCGGTGATGGCTCGCCCTGCCTTCCGACTGGCCGGACGCGACCCGATGTTGAGTTGGGCGATTTCGCCGATGGGTGTGGACTCCCAGAAGTAGCGTTCGAAGCCTTCAGTTCCGTACACAAGATCCCGATAGGCCCTGCAGGCTTCCTTCGACAAGGTGTCCATGGCGTCCAGGAAGGCCGGTATCTCCGCCGCATCCCCCCCATGCGGCAGACTCGCCACCAGGGTGGCCGCCACCAGCACCTCGAGATTGCGTCGGCCCACGGCGGGATGGCCATACTTGGCGGCGATCACCTCCCCCTGCTCGGTAAGGCGGATCTGACCCGCGACCGTGCCAGGAGGCTGGGCCAGGATGGCCTCGTAGCTAGGACCGCCGCCTCGACCGACGGACCCGCCACGGCCATGGAAGAGTCGGAGGCGCAGGCCATGCCGCTTTGCCACCTCCACCAGGCGCAGTTCCGCCTTGTAAAGTTCCCACAGGGATGTGAGAAAGCCGCCGTCCTTGTTGCTGTCGGAATAGCCCACCATCACCTCCTGCACGCCGCCCCGGCTATCCAGGAGGCGGCGGTAGATGGGCAGGCCCAAGAGTTCATCCAGGATGTCTCCGGAGCGCTGGAGATCTGGGATGGTCTCGAATAGAGGAATGATGTTGAGCTCCAGTCGGCCTTCGGCCGGGCGCAGGATCCCCGCTTCCCGGAGCATCACGGCGGCCTCCAGGAGGTCCGAAACGGCCTCCGTGTGACTGACGATGCAGCTGGGCAAGGCTTCGGGGCCCAGGCGCCGGTGGGCCTTCTCTGCGGCGCGGAACAGAGCCAACTCGCCGCGGGTCTCGTCACTGTAGGTCAGGTAGGGCGAGGCGAGGGGGCGGGGGCTTTCAAGCTCGGCGGCGAGCAGGCCGATCTTCTGGCTCTCATCAAGGCCAAGGTACCCGGTGCCAGGACGCACGGCCTCCAGCAGCTCCGCCACCACCCTGCCATGGACCTCGGAGTTCTGCCGAAGGTCTATGGGGGCGAGGTGGAAGCCGAACACCGATACGGACCGCCGCAGATCCCGCAGGCGCCCCCGGGCCAGCAGCCGTCCCCCGTGAGTCCTCAGAGACCGGTCCAGAGCATCCAGATCCGCTTTCAGTTCCGCCGGGGAGTGATACGGCTCCGCGGGAATTGGGGGGGATGCCGGCTCCGAGACAAGCAAGATCCGGTGAGTGGCGGATAGTCGCCCGAAAATGAAGTTCAGGGCCCGTCGGTAGGCCTCGTCCGCTCGCTGAAGCGAGCGGTCCGGCGACCGTTCCGCAAGGTCGAGCACCTCCTGGGAAGCCCGTGAGACCAGGAGGCTGAGGGAGAGCTCTTCGGCGAGCACCAGGGTCTCCTTCAACAGGAAATCGAGGATGGTCCGGGACTGCATGTCCAGGGTTCGCTCCAGCACCTCGGCGGTGACGAAGGGGTGGCCATCTCTGTCTCCGCCGATCCAGCTGCCTACCTGGAAGAACGGCGGAAGCTCTGCATCCTCTTGGGCTGGATCCTGCCCCAGCCGGTCTTCCAAGTCCGCGTAGAGGGCCGGGATTTCGCGCAGGAAAGTGCGGTCGAAATAGGATAGGGCGCTGGCCACTTCATCCGTCACCGAGGGCCGGTGTGGCCGGAGCATGCGGGTCTGCCAAAGCAGCAGCACCTGGCGCTGGAGGTGTTCAACCCGCAGGGCCGATTCCCTTGGCGTCGAGTCGATGCGGTCCCGCTCGTCCAGCAGGCGGGCAATTTGCATCTGGGCGTTGAGGATGCTTTTTCGCTGCACTTCGGTCGGATGGGCGGTCAGCACAGGCCGGACCTGGGCGCTGGCGAAGAAGGCCCGCAACCCACTGGCGTCTAGGCCCCCTTCGCTTGCCTGGGCCAGAGCGTGGTCCATGGAACTGGGCCTGGGGGGGGATTCCCCCAGGCGGTGGGCCCTGGATCGACGGGTGTGGTGCTGATCCTCCGCCAGATTGGCGAGC
>CAIXHJ010000383.1 GCA_903919165.1 uncultured Holophagaceae bacterium | reverse complement strand
GGACGGTGGGCCTGGATGGCCTCAAACACCGCGTCCTCATTGAAAACAGGTGCCATGTGCACGGGAATGCCCTGGGTCTGGGCGAGGGTGGCCGGAGGGGTGAACCACCCTTCGTCGGCTCCCTGGGGGTAGGTGTACAGGGCGCGGATCTCAACCCCCGCCTCTAGCAGCCCCTCCAGGGCCGCGGTTCCCACGCTGGAATAGGCACAGACCACGGCCGTCGGCTTGGACATGATTCCTCCGGAACCTCCAGGATCGCATATCCGTTGAATTCCCTGTTTATAGACCTATGTTGGTTTGGGAGTTTCCCCGTGCGTCTCGGCCTATTGCCCCTGCTGTTCGCTGCAGCCCTTCTGGTGGCAGGCGATGATCCGTTCGAAACTCCGCCCGAGTTGCAGGCCTTCGCGCGTCGGCATACCATGGCCCAGCGGGGGGTCACGGCCAAAGTCGGGGCTCTCATGAAGGCATTTTTCGCCCCACCCGAAGAAGGTGGACTCGGTATTACCTACGACAATGCCTACACGAGGACCCTCGTTGAAGCCTGGCGGGACCGCAAGGCCAACTGCCTCACCCTGACGGCCCTATGTGTGGTCGCCTGCCGATCCATCGACCTTAACGCCCGCTACGGCGAATCCCTGCGGGTCAACCGCTGGCGCCGGGTGGGTTCCATAATCCACTACGAGCGGCATGTGGTGGCCATGGTGCCAACCGGTCTGATAGGTAATGAAATCATCGCTGACTTTCTGCCGGAGATCCGGCTGGGTTCGCAACTCATCGCACCCCTGGAACCCAAACGCGTTCTCGCCCTGTTCTTCAGCAATCGCGCGGTGGAAATGCTGGCGGAAGCCCGAGCCGATGATGCTCTGGCGTTCGCCCGCCAGTGTGTCGAGATCGATCCTGGCCTGGGCGTCGGCTGGAACATCCTCGGCGTGGTCCAGCGGAGCCAGGGACTCGATGCCGAGGCCGAGAAGTCCTTCCTCAAGGCCCTCCAGGCCGATCCCAGGGACGGCGCTCCCTGCGGCAACCTCGAAATCCTGCTGAAGGCACAGGGGCGCCAGGCGGAGGCCCAGGTCTATCGGGAACGGGGCCTGGAGATCCGGAAGAAAGACCCCTTCTTCAATGCCTTCCTCGCGGAGGAAGCCTTCCAGGGCTGCAACTGGGAGGAAGCGGAGAAACGCATCAGGCAGGCGATCCGGCTGCTGCCCATGGAATCAGATTTCTACTTGATCCAGGCACGCATCTGTTTGGCCCGGGGGCAGCAGAAAGAGGCCATCAAGGCCCTGGAAAAGGCCCGCAAATGGGCCCTGCCAGAGATGCGGGCCCGCTACGACGCCAAGCTGGCCCTTCTGAAGGGGGATAAGCCGTCCTAGTGTGGTTCCGGGGTCAGTTCGCTTCCAACTCCGCGAGGCGGGTCTGCGCATCTTGGCTATCGGGGTGGTGAAGAAGGCACTCCCGCAGGTAGCGTCTGGCTCCGTCCAGGTCCTCCAGTTCCTTTCGGGCCTCCGCAAGATGGATGAGGGCCTCCTCGGCCTGGGAATCCACTTGGAGGGACTGCCGCCAGTGGCTCTCGGCCCGATCCCAGTCCCCAAGCTCGGCGCAGGCATGGCCCGCATCCAGGAGGTAGCGAAGGCCCCGGGGGTCCATGCGCACGGCGCGCTCCAGATCCAGGCGCGCGGGGAGATGTTCGCCCAGGTTGGCCCGGGCCAGCCCCCGCAGGTGCCAGAAGGATGGGCGTTCTCGGCAGGCCTCCCCGAGTCCATCGAGAAAGGGCAGCAGAGCCTCCCAGGCATCCATGCCAGCGAGGCAGTCCGCCTGAAGCAG
>CAIXHJ010000382.1 GCA_903919165.1 uncultured Holophagaceae bacterium | reverse complement strand
AGAGCTTTTGATCCTCACAGTCGGTGGCGATGCCGCCTCCAAGGGGGGGCGCGAGGTCATGGAGGCGCTTGCCACTCTGGGCGACGATGTGCCCCCCTGGCGATACGTCTGCAAGGTCTGGCCTCAGGAACGGACGAATATTCAGAACGAGCTCGACATGGAGTTGGCCCATTCCCTGGGAATCCAGGACCGGGTGAATTTCCAGACTCACCAGGTATCCCGCAATCTCATGCCGTACCTGCTCGCCGCATGCGATATATACGCGGGCCCGTCCAGGCTGGAGGGCTTCGGGATGCCCCAGGTGGAGGCTGGAGCCTGCGGTAAGCCCGTCATCGGAATCCAGGCCATGGCCATGCTGGAAACACTGGTTCACGGTGAAACGGCGTTTCTGGCAAGGGTGGCCGAGGAAATCAGGATCACGGAGGCGGTGTTGGGACCGGAGTCCGGTTTCGAGCCCGGCCATCGCGTGGTCTTCGAGAAGCCCCGTGTATCGGACTACCGCGCCAGTTCGCCCGACATCGCCGAGTATTTGAAGCTTCTGCTTAACGACGCCGGACTGCGGCAGCAAATGGGTGCGGCTGGACGGCGCAGGGTGGTTGAACACTACGACTACAGGCTCGTGGCGCGGCGTCTTGTGGAGATCCTTGAGGAAGGTAAGGCGTGATATGGAACCTGCGATTCGAGAAGCCAACCTTGCAGCCATGGATGTGCTGCTGCACAACGCCTCCGGGCCGTTCGAGGGACTTCCTCGCACGGCCGGCTGGGGTTATCCAGAACCCTACACTCGGGATCTCCTCATTTCCGGCCTGGGCATCCTTGCATCCGGGAACCAGGACCTTCTTTTTTCCCTGCATCGGGTGCTGGAGACGCTGGCCCGGAACCAGAGTCCGAGAGGCCAGGTCCCTTCCGTGGTGCACGATCCGGAGAACCGCGGGGCCAGCGATACTACGCCGCTCTTCCTTTTGATCCTCGGCATGTACCGGCGCTTCACGGGCAACCCGGCCTTTCTGGAAGAAGCAGGCGCCAAGGCCCTTCAGTGGATGGGGTACCAAAGCGCCGAGGACCGGGATCTGGTGGTCCAGCAGCCCACTACGGATTGGCGAGACGAACAGTGGGTGTTGGGCCATGGACTCTATGTCAACGCCCTCGTCCATGGCTACTTGAACAACCTGGGTTTGGACGACCGTGCCGAGGCCTTGCGGGTTGCGGTGAATCGAGAGGATGGCCGGGGTTTTGTCACTCATGGACAACCCACCTATGCCCTGTGGTTCTTCAAAGTGCTCCGGAACAAGCGCTGTGACCTGCTCGGCAACAGCCTGGCCATCCTGACAGGGCTGACCGATCTTGACCGGTCGCGGCAGATGGTGGCCTGGATCGAGGCCCAGTGTGTGGAGATGCGATCGAAAGGGGAACTGGCCCTGGAGCTTCCTCCCTGCCTGTTTCCGTTTGTGCAACCAGCGGACCCCGATTGGCACGCCCGCTACGGGATCTACAACCTCCCGGGTGATTACCACAATGGAGGTGTCTGGCCCTTTGTCTGCGGCTTCTACATCGCCGCGCTCGTGGCTGCCGGTGAGCAGCGCCTTGCGGAAGAGAAGCTCCAGGCCCTCACAGCCCTTGTGCGGCCTTCACGAAAAATACCACGGACTCATCCAGGGGCCTTCGGCTTCAACGAGTGGTTCCATGCCCAGGACGGCACTCCCGCAGGCGAGGATTGGCAGACCTGGTCCGCATCCATGTACATCTACGCGGCTGCTTGTGTGGAGGCTGGAGAAGCTCTGTTCTTTGATGGGTCTACGCAGATGAGCCCAACCATTCCATGACGCTCACCGGAGGTTATCGAATTGATAGGAATGCCACATCATCCTGATGGTGGTGAACGATGCGAAATTTTGAGTATAGCACATAAATAGTTTGGGTTATTTAGGTTATAGCATAGGCATGGGATCTGCTTTATAGGGGGTATGGTCAAGGAGGCCTTCATGCAAAAGAGATTGGCAAGACTGGTTCTACCTGCAGTATTTGCGGCGCTCGGTTGCACGACCGCGTTTGCCCAAATCCGGGTGGGCGTGGATCTCGGAGCGGTCCAGATTCGAATCGCTCCAAATGCCCCACCCCCACTTCGTCATGATGTCAGACCGGCGCGGCCCAGCAGGAACCACGTGTGGATCGCGGGCTTCTGGGACCGTCAGGGTGACCGTTGGGCCTGGGCCCCTGGGCGCTGGGAAGAGCCTGCACAGAGAGGTTCGAGCTGGGTCAAACCCCATTACCGGAAAGAACGCGGGGCCTATCGCTACGAGCCCGGGCATTGGTCCCACCAGAAGCTGGTGGAAGGGGACGACTACAGCCGCTGGCACAAGGAACATGGCCGCTAGCTGAAAAAGCACATAGGAAGCGAGAAAGACCGTCAGTAGGGGGGCTACCCATGGATTACTGATCCCTGCATGGGTTCGCGACGGTGAGGAGCAGGGGGGAGTGTTCCCCCCTGTT
>CAIXHJ010000381.1 GCA_903919165.1 uncultured Holophagaceae bacterium | reverse complement strand
CGTCCGTACAGGAATTCCTCAAGGCATGGAAGGATCCCGCCTGCCTTGACGAGGCGCAGATGGATGCCATGGCGCAGGCCTTCCTGGAGGCCGGAGCGCAGGCCGAGTGCTTCCCTGGAACACCCGAGGCCGTGGGCGCCGTGCGCGATCTGGCGCGGGTGGCGATCCTCTCCAATACCCAGACCTTCGGCCTGGAAATGCTCGACCGGCTTGGTATCACCGAGCGCTTCCGTACGAGGATGCTCAGCGCCGAGATCGGGGCCCTGAAGCCTGAACCCGCGGCCTTCGAGGCGGTGCAGCGGAAGCTGGGGATCTTTCCCGGCAACCTGGCCATGGTGGGCGACAGCTGGACCGACGATGTGCTGGGCGCGCTGGATGCAGGCTGGGTAGCCATCTGGGTGAACCGGGAGGCGAAGCCCCGCCCTGCCCACCATTCCGATTCTCCCGTCTACGAAGTTCGCAGCCTCGACCGCGTGCCCGAGCTCATCCAGGGATTGCAGGAGGGCATGCGCTGTCCGACGTGTCTTGGATGACATGGGCCATCAGGGCTTCTTTGGCCAAGTCCAGCCGAGGTCGATGAACCATCTGAAGCCCGTGCGCCTCTGCCCTTCGACATTCAGATAGGCAGACTGGGTCTGGGTGCTCACACCCGAGCTGACCTTCAGGAACGAATCGGGATGCCAGTCGACGATCTGCTGGATCTCAAAGAAACGATTCCGGACCGGCGTCGCACCCGAATGGTCCAGGGACCAGTATACAGGGACATCCCGGAAGGGCCGACTGCCCCACAGGACCCAGGTCCTGGTCGCCCAACGAGGGGACCAATCCATCTCGGTGCGAACCGTGATGGTTTGTGCTTCCCCCCCCGTGGCATTCCCCAGAGGATCCCCTTCCTGGTAAAACCCAGAGAGATAAGTGCCGTGCTCAAAGGTTCGGTGATTCTCCTGGCCGGGGTTGTCTGGATTCAGCACGGAATTCGCTGTATCAAGGTACTCGATACCGACCCGCAGCTTGTCCCATCGGGTGAGCAGGCCAACGGCATCATTCGGAACGGGCGTGGTGGGCAATACAAAGCGGGCGCGCTGGTTCCAGGGGTAGGTTGGATCATGCCTGAGGCTTTTCCAGTCCCGGGAAATGTCCTGGCTGAAGGCATAGTAGGGGTCATGAAAAAGAATCTGGGCGCGGGTATTGACCGCCTTAGCACCTCGGGAGATGTAGAAGCGCACGTCATTGGCATCGAGGAACTGCTCCAAAGGACTCAGTCGAACGCGGACTCCCACATCTGAACTGGAGGCGCTCTTCACCAGCCCATTGACCTGGGGGGTGAATGATCCAGGCGGTGCATTGAAATTCACATTCCCTTCTGCGAGGGAATCCTTCAGACCTAAGAAGGAGACGAGCCAGTCGTGCGCCCCATAGCCTGTCGTCAGGGAGTGGCCCAGGGCATTGCCCCCGAAGAGGTTGATGTAGTTGAGGTACAGCTCCGTGTTTTCACCCAGCCGGGATTCCAGCCGGATGCCGGACAGAAAAGGCTGTTGAGGGTCCCCTTGCACGGCAATGG
>CAIXHJ010000380.1 GCA_903919165.1 uncultured Holophagaceae bacterium | reverse complement strand
ATCGCGTTTGGGGTCCCTTCCCGGCTGGAATTGCCACAGACCATCCCTGCGCCGGGCACCAAACCGCTCCTTTATACAGGATTCCGATAACCCTTTCAACATAAAATTCGCAGTTTCTCGACGCGTCAGCCGGATGGGCCGCAAATGCTTCCACCGCTTAATACCTCGAACCGTGGAGGCACCAAGAGCATGTGGATAGTGGGCTGGACTCGTGGGGGATTTGCCTGATTTGTGGTTCCAGAGCATTAACGGTGCCACTGCGTCCGGAGGGACTCGAACCCCCAACCATCGGTTCCGAAGACCG
This sequence comes from uncultured Holophagaceae bacterium, assembly GCA_903919165.1. Lineage (GTDB taxonomy): Bacteria > Acidobacteriota > Holophagae > Holophagales > Holophagaceae > Geothrix. The sequence goes on along the minus strand of CAIXHJ010000380.1, from coordinate 1,644 downwards.
AGGCTCTATCCAATTGAGCTACGGACGCCCAACGCCCAGCGGTGGAGATCCCGCGTGGCGAGCTTATGACGATACCGTATCCCAAAAGGGTCGTCAACTCAAACTTCTCTCGCGGTCCCGGTGCGTGTGTGAGGTTTTTTTCTGGCGCTATGCAATTCCTTTGTTTACAGTGACTTATGAACCTTTTTGGAAAGGAGATTAGGTCATGGAAGATAGACAGGTTGGCGTAGCGGAATTGAAGCAGGCCCTGGCGGCGGATTTCGACCAGTTGGCTCAAGAGGTGGCGGCCGCGATGAATGCCGCGAAGGCGGGGCACATCATTGCCGATACGGAAGAAGTAGTTCGTGATGCCCACGCCCAGTTTCGCGAACGGGCGTACGCCCAGGCGATCCGCCTTCTGCAGAGCCAGCAGGAGGCTTCTTCCCCTCGGCCCGCAGGGCTCCAGAACAAGGGCCAGCAGCAGACCACCCCTCTGACGGTGAACGGGCGTCTAAGCGTGTGTAGGACGGTCTACTGGTCGGCGCAGAGCGGGACCGTCATTCCGACGGATCAGTGGCTGGGCCTGACGGAGCATCGCGTCAGTCCGGGCGTTCGGGAGATGTGCTGCCGGGAGGCGTTGCACTGCTCCTTCGAGGTGGCCAGCGACAACCTGCAACGGACGGCCCAGTTGTCCCTGGCGGGCCGCAGTCTGAGGGAGGTGGTGGAGAACCAAGGGCGGGCGGTGTTGACGGCCCAGCAAAAGGGGTTGTTACTTCCGGCCTTCACGGCGGCTGATTGCACCGCCCAGACGGTGATTACCGGGGCTGACGGGGTGATGGTCCCGCTGGTGACGGAAGAGCAGAAACAGAAGCGTCGGCAGACCGAGTCGGCGAAACGGACCGAGCAAGGGCGGCCCTCGACGGCCCCGGTAGGCCGGCCCACGCTGGGCAGCGACGGGCCGTACCAAGAGTTCAAGCTGGTGACGTTCTACGATTCGGACAAGTCCCACTGTCACGTCGTGGCCACCGCCGGCGACCACGAGGTCCTCGGCGGCCTGATGCGTCGGGAGGCGCGGCGTCTTCATTTGGCCCAGGCCAAGGTCAAGTATGCCTTGTCCGATGGCGCCGAGTGGATCGCCCACCAATACGGCCGACAACTGCCGATGCTGGACGAGCATATCCTGGACTACCGCCACTTGCGGGACCACGTGGTCGAGGCCAGCCATGTGCTCTACGGGGAGGGGACGAAGCAGGCCGTGCAATGGCGGGAGGAGATGATGAGCTGCGTGTGGGAGCACGGCTCGCTGGTGTTGCTGGATCGGCTGGGTTCATATCTGCGGCGTCATCGGACCGGCGCCAAGCATGAGGCGCTGGAATCTCTACGGGACTTTCTCGTCAAGCGCGTGGCGATGACGGATTACCCGAGGTTCCGTGAACTGGGCTATGATTGCGGTTCCGGCCCTACCGAGTCGCTGTGCGGCACGCTGACCGCTCGCCTCAAAGGAGCCGGCATGAGGTGGGACAAGTCCAATGCTGAGGCGATGATGGCCTTGGCCTGCGTCTGCCATAGTGGTCTGTGGGATACGTACTGGAAATCCGAGCGGGCGGCCGCGTAAGGCCGCCAGGATCTTTCCTCGCACACTTCCGATGGCACACGCCGATTTTT
>CAIXHJ010000379.1 GCA_903919165.1 uncultured Holophagaceae bacterium | reverse complement strand
GGATGCCACCTCATTCCTGACGGATACACAACGGGAATGGGAATAAAAAACGGCCACCAGGGGTGGTGGACGTAGATCCTTGCTGCTATTGGCTCCGGAGGAGGGATTTGAACCCCCGACCTAGTGATTAACAGTCACCCGCTCTGACCCCTGAGCTACTCCGGAAAGTCGAATGACCATTCTACCGGATGGGGGCTGGGTTTCAAGCAGAAGGCGCCGGGCGTCAATGACCGCGGTCGCTAGGCGCCCCGAAGTTCCAGGAGGACCTGGCGAGCGGAGGCCTTGAGTGTCTCGATGACGCCGGTGCCCTTGTTGGCCACGGCCTCGACGACGGGCTCGTTCCGGAACCGGAGGAGGCGATCCATCTCATGCAGGGATGCGGCCGAAGGCATGTCGCGTTTGTTCAGTTGAAGAACATACGGGATGGAACGGATGTCATACCCGTTCTCCTTGAGGTTCGTGGCCAGGTTCGCGACGGATTCGATGTTGGCTTCCATGCGGGCCCTCTGGCTGTCGGCCACGAAGATGATGCCGTCGCAACCGCGCAGGATGAGCTTGCGGCTGGCGTCGTAGAAGACCTGGCCGGGGACGGTGTAGAGGTGGAAGCGGACCTTGAACCCTTGCACGGTACCCATATCGAGGGGAAGGAAATCGAAGAACAGTGTGCGGTCAGTCTCTGTGGCTAGGCTGACGAGCTTTCCCCTCTTCTCTGGATTGGCCTGGTCGTAGATCCACTGGATGTTCGTGGTCTTGCCGCAGAGACCGGGACCGTAATACACAATCTTGCAATTGATCTCGCGTGACGCGTAGTTGATGAAGGTCATTGCTCAATCGCCAAAAAGACGGTCGATATCTTCGTCGGTGATCTCGGAAAAGGGGCTCTCGAAGCGGCTGCCGGTATCCGATTCTTTCTGGGCGCGCTGCTCCACTTGGTCGAAGATCTCCATCAGTTCCTTGCTGGCCCTCTTGACCCTCAGTCGCACCAGGGCGAGGCTGGAGTTCTGGTCGAAGATCACTACCAGGATGCCGCGCTTGCCCACGATGGAAATATGGAGGTTGTCCTTTTCCCCTTCATGGAAAAGCAGGCTGAATTCCTTCTCTCCGATGAGTTTGGCGAGTCCATCCGTGGCCGCCACATTACCAGCTGTCAGGGATGCCAGGCTGGTGGCATCGATGCTCTTCACCTCTCCGGCCGACGCGATCTGCTGGCCATTCTTGTCCACCAGAAAGACAACCTTGGCGGAAGCATCTTTAGATAGCCGCCCGATGATCTCCTGGAGGAGCTTGTATTCCTCCTCGTACAACATGAGATCGAGCTTCGCCACGATCGCCTCCGAAGGGTCTGCTTTCTGGAGGATACCGCACTTTTCAGCGGGTTCCCGAGCCGGCCCCACCCCGAACCACGGCCACGGACGCGGACAATCCCAACCGCGTGGCACCGGCACGAACCATACGGAAGGCTGCTTCATAGGTCCGGATGCCCCCCGAGGCCTTTACGCCCAGACTTGTCCCCACCGTGTGACGCATGAGAGCCACATCCGCCTCGGTCGCCCCGCCCGTGGAGAACCCGGTAGAGGTCTTCACGAAATCCAGCCCTGAGTCACAAGCCAGCTCGCAGGCTCGTGTCTTCTCAGCATCGTCAAGCAGGCAGGTCTCCAGGATCACCTTGAGGACCGTCGGTGGTGGCGTGGCGGACCTCAGGACCTCGAGATCCCGCCGGACTGCTTTCCAGTCACCGGCCTTGAGGGCGCCAAGGGCCACAACCATGTCCACTTCCTGCGCCCCTTCCTTCTGCGCAATCTCTGCTTCAAAGGCCTTCGACCGGCAGGCGGTGGCGCCAAGGGGGAACCCCACCACGGTGCAAGTGCGGACGAGGCTCCCTTTCAGCAGGGAGGCCGCCAATGGAACCCAGAAGGGATTCACACAAACAGAGGCGAACCCATGATCCAGTGCCTCGACACACAGGGCCTCCACCTGGATGCCAGTGGCCTCGGGTTTCAAGAGCGTGTGGTCGATCAGGGGGGATAGATCCCAGGGACCTTCCGTAGGAGCGATCTGCATGAAGGGCCGGTGATGCAGGCCCCGCGCATCCCGGAACAGGCCATACCCTTCCACGCAGCCCAATAACTGCGTCACGCCTTCCCTCGGTAATCCGGGAACTCGCGCCCGGATTTCTACGGTGAGGTCGAGCAGGGGATCGATCATGGAACCATCATGGCCGAGCAGGCCACCAGCCGAAAAGACACACATGAAAAAGCGGGCCGAAGCCCGCTTTTCTGGAATTGTTGAAGCCTATTACTTCTTCGCCTCGGGCTTCTTCGCCCCGGCGGCAGGAGCCTCAGCCTTCTTCGCAGCCTTCTTGTCGGCCTTCGCAGCTTTCTTGGCAGCCTTCGCAGCCTTCTTGTCGGCCTTCGCAGCCTTCGTATCAGCCTTGGCAGCCTTCTCGTCAGCCTTGGCAGCCTTCTCGTCAGCCTTGGCAGCCTTCTCGGCCTTCTCGGCCTTCTTCTCTTCAGCGGTCAGGGCCTTCTTCGCTTCGGCGGCAGGGGCCACAACCTTCTTGGCAGCCTTCTTCGCCTTCTTGGCCTTCTTTTCGGTCTTGGGGGTGGCTTCAGCCTTCTTCTCTTCAGCGGTCAGGGCCTTCTTGACCTCTTCCTTCTTCTCGGCCTTGGCAGCCTTCTTCTGGGCCTTGGCAGCCTTCTTCTCGGACTTAGCAGCCTTCTTCTCGGACTTGGCGGCAGTCTTTTCGTCCTTGGCAGCTGTCTTCTCGTCCTTGGCAGCAGTCTTCTCGGCCTTGGCAGCCTTCTTCTCGGCCTTGGGGGCTTCGGCCTTCTTCTCGACCTTCACTGCTTCAGGCTTCTTTGCCTCTTCGGCGAAGACGGGGCTGATCAGTGCGGCGGCGATAAGCAGCGCAGCAAGCTTCTTCATGGGAGTTCTCCTGGGGTTATCCGGCACGGCCGGAATCGCTCTGGAGAAAGCATATTTGAGGCCAAATTTTAATTGTTCTAATTAAATAACTTAAATTTGAAACAATCAATCACATTCTGTTGCATTCTGCAACTTGTGGCAGCCTGCGACGATTCTAACCCTATAGGTAGGCTAGTCCTCCTCATGAAGCCCATAGCGCTTGAGCTTCCGATACAGGGTGGTTCGGTCCACCCCAAGGATTTCGGCGATGCGCTGCTTTTCCTTGTGTTTTCCAACCAGGACTTGAATGTAGCGTCGCTCCAGTTCGTCCAGAGAGGGCCAGTCCTCGATCAAGGCGGGGAGATCTTCACCGGCCTCGGGCCTGCGCAAAGCTTTTTTGAGCACATCCGCCTGGATTTTGGCCGGCAGGTCGTCCACGGTGATCTCCAGGCCACGGCTCAGCTGAGTGAGATTCTCCACGGCATTGCTCAACTCGCGCACATTCCCTGGCCAGGAATAGGCCTCTAGAACCCTTCGGGCCTCCGGATGCAATTGATAGGCCTGCCCATCCTTGAGCCCAAACTCTGAAAGGAAGTGGTCGAGCAGGGCCGGAATATCCTCCCGCCGATCCCGTAAAGAAGGCACAGCGAGCTCCACCACGCCGAGCCGATAGTACAGGTCCTCCCGAAAGGTACCGGCTTTGACCATCACCTGCAGATCTCGGTTGGTCGCCGCGATCACTCGGGCATCCACCTTGATGGTCTTGTTCCCACCGACACGACGGATCTCCTGCTCCTGAAGCACCCGGAGCAGCCTCACCTGGAAGCTGGGGCTCGTCTCTCCGATCTCATCGAGAAAAATCGTTCCTCCGGAGGCCTCCTCGAAGAGGCCGGGTTTCTCACCGATGGCGCCAGTGAAGGATCCCTTCACATGGCCGAAGAGTTCGGATTCCAGCAGGGTCTCGGTCAACGCGCCGCAGTTGATCGCGACGAAGGCTCGGTCCCGCCGATCACTGGACAGGTGGATGCTGCGGGCCACCAGTTCCTTGCCCGTACCGCTCTCGCCGCTGATGAGCACCGTGGCCCGGCTGTTCTGCAGGCTCGCAATGGTCTTGTAGACAGCCATCATCTTCGGGCTTGAGCCGATCATCAGGCTCCGTTTCCCCTTGGGGGAGGCAGCCTGCGTCAGACCCTGGCCACTGGATTGTCGGCGGGCGAGGGCACGGGCCACGAGGGCCTTCAGCTCCTCGTTGTTCCAGGGCTTGCTCAGAAAGTCGAAGGCCCCCTCCCGGACAGCTTCGATGGCCGTCTCCAAGGTGCCGAACCCCGATAGCAGGATCGTGTCCACACCAAGGGGTTTGGCCTCCCTCAGCAGATCCAACCCATCCTTCTTGGCCTCCAGGTTGATGTCGGAGAGCAGCAGGTCGAAAGGCTCTTGATGCAACAGTTCAATGGCCTTGTCGGGATGAGTGGCCTTAACTACCTCGAGACCCATGGTGCCCAGCAGTTCCTCCAGGAACTCGCAGGTCTCCTTGCTGTCATCCACCACGAGCACGCGGGCCATGTCCACCTCTTGGGAATCCTGCTGCCTGCGGTTGGCATTCCTGGAATCGCAAGCGTATCCTCCAGGGTATTCCCCGGAGGGTATCCATGAAAGCGCCCATGCGTCTGGCTGTGCTTCTGCTGCTTGCGTCCCTGTCCGCCCTGGCCACGGACCTCACTCTCACCATGACCGGCACCGGCAAGGGCCACGATGGCGAGCAGACCCAGTACTGGTCATCCAAATTCATGCGGACCAACAACGGCGCCAGCCAGACCGATTCCATGGTCGATTTCGAGAAGGGCGTTTCCTACACCATCGACCACAAGAAAAAGCTCATCCAGCAGATCAGCTGGGACGACCTGGAAGCTTCCATGGAGGCCATGGCCGACAAGATGAAGGACCTGCCCGTCTTCGCCCAGAAGTTGATGGGCGGCGGAGGGGATACCACGGTCACGGCCGAGGAGCAGGGCATGGAAACGATCCTGGGCCGCAAGTGCAAGAAGTGGAAGATCACCATGGGGAAGATGGTCCTCGAAAGCAGCAACGATCCTTCCCTCAAGCCGCCGGTGCCTGCCATTTCCTACAAGCGCTTCATGAAGCTCAAGAACACCATTGGCCAGATGGGCGGCAACTCCGCCGGGATGCTGAAACTTGGCGAGGAACTGGCCAAGGTCCAGGGCATCGCCCTCAGGACCCACACTGTCCTGCCCTTCGTGGGTGACCTCACCAGTGTTGCCACAGCCATCAAAGAAGGCCCCATCCCCGCCGCCACCTTCAGCCTGCCTGAGGGCTACAAGGTCGAGGACACGGGGAAGAAGATGCGCGAAAGCATGGCCAAGGGCCGATGAAGCGCATCCTCGCTGGAACCGCCCCGGCCGCGAATGAGAAGGACCTCACCATGACTTCTGCGACTCCCTCCTTCGACGATGGCCTAAACCGGCTGGAGGCGCTGGTGCAGCAGCTCGAATCCGGCAGCCTCAGTCTGGAGGACGCCCTTGCCCGTTTCGAGGAAGGGGTGCAGCTGAGCCAGGCCCTCCAGAAGCAGCTGGCCGAGGCCCAGCGCCGGGTCGAGGTACTGAAAGCCGGCCTGGGCGGCGAGTACCGCGCGGAACCCGTGGACGAGGCCAAGGGCCCGCGATGAAGGAAGCCGCCACCCAGGTCCAGGCCGACCTGGACCGCCTGCTCCCCCTCCTGGACGCCAGCCTGACTGTCCCCTTTCGCCGGGGCGACGCGGTGCGGCTGGGCGAGGCCGTGCGGTACAGCCTGGAGGCCGGCGGCAAGCGTGTGCGCCCCGTGCTCTGCATCCTGGCCTGCGAAGCCGTCGGCGGCACCACAATCGAGGCCCTGCCCGGCGCCCTCGCCCTGGAATATATTCACACCTACTCGCTCATCCACGACGATCTGCCCGCCATGGACGACGACGACCTGCGCCGAGGGCGGCCTACCAACCACAAGGTCTTCGGCGAAGGCCACGCCATCCTCGCCGGCGATGCCCTGTTGACGGAGGCCTTCGGCGTGCTGGCCTCGGCAGACCTGGATCCCGTGAAACGGGCCGAAGCCCTGGCCCTGCTTGCGGAAGGGGCCGGCTGGCGGGGCATGGCGGGCGGGCAGGCCCTTGATCTGGAGGGCGAGACACTCGCCGCCTATGACCTGGGCCACCTCCGCCTAATCCACCGGCTGAAGACCGGTGCTCTGCTGCGCGCCTCCGTCGAGATCGGCGCGGTACTGGGCGGGGCCGCTCCTGGGGAGCGGTCCGCCCTGCGGGCCTACGGCGAGGCCATCGGGCTGGCTTTCCAGATCCAGGACGACATCCTGGACGCCACCGCCACCGACGCCCAACTGGGCAAGCGCGCCGGAAAGGATGTCGGCAGGGGTAAGATCACCTACCCTTCCCTCCTGGGCCTGGACGGAGCGCGGAAAGCCCTGGATGAAGCCACCGAGAACGCCCTATGTCAGCTAGCATCCCTTCCCAACCGGAATTCCTTGGCAGCCTGGGCGCGGTACCTGGCCCTGCGGGCCAGGTAGGGTCTCGCGTGACGGCCCCCGCCAGCCCCTACCCGCTGCTTGATTCCCTGGCCGCGCCCCAGCAGGTGCGGCATTTCACGCCGCTGCAGCTGGAGCAGCTGGCCGCGGAGGTCCGAGCCTTCCTGATCGCCTCGGTATCGGAGACTGGCGGGCACTTCAGCTCCAACCTCGGCACCGTCGAACTCACAGTGGCGCTGTTCCACAACTTCGACTTCCTGCAGGATCGCATCGTCTGGGACGTGGGCCACCAGGCCTATTCCCACAAGATCCTCACGGGTAGGAAGGACCGCTTCCCGACCCTGCGCCAGCATCATGGGCTGTCCGGCTTCCCCAAGCGTGATGAAAGCCCCTATGACCACTTCGGCGCCGGGCACGCCAGCACCAGCATCTCCGCAGTGCTCGGCATGGCCAAGGCCCGGGACCTCCAGCACCAGGACCATGCCTGCATCGCCGTCATCGGCGATGGTTCCATGACGGCCGGCATGGCCTTCGAGGCCTTGAACCAGGCGGGCTACCTCGAGACGAAGAACTTCCTGGTGATCCTCAACGACAACGACATGAGCATCAATCCCAATGTGGGTTCGCTCCAGGGCTACCTCAACCAGATCATGTCCGGCCAGTACTACCACCGCTGGCGGGATCGCATCGAGCACGCCATCCGGGCCATCCCCCTCGAGGGCCTGAGCAAGGGGGTCGCCAAGGCCGCCAAATGGAGCGAGGAAAGCTTCAAGCGGCTCATGGTACCCGGCCTGCTCTTCGAGGATCTGGGATTCCGTTACATGGGGCCCATCAACGGCCACGATGTGAACGCCACGTCGAAGGCCCTCGTCGAGGCCAAGGAGAAGATGAAGGATGGCCCAGTCCTGCTGCACGTGCAGACCAAGAAGGGGTACGGCTACGAGCCGGCCGTACTGGATCCCCTGAAGTGGCATGGCGTCACCGCCTTCGACGCGGAAGCCGGCGAGATGGTCAAGGTCGTGGCGGATCCGACGAAGCCCTCCTCGCCGAGTTACACCAGCGTGTTCGGCAAGACCCTGGTCGAGCTGGCCAGGACCGATGAAAAGATCGTGGGCATCACCGCCGCCATGCTGGATGGCACGGGCATGAACTTCTTCCAGAAGGCCTTCCCGGATCGCTGCTTCGATGTGGGCATCGCCGAACAGCACGCGGTAACCTTCGCGGCCGGGCTCGCGGCCCAGGGCATGCGACCCGTCTGTGCCATCTACAGCACCTTCCTGCAGCGGGGCTTCGACCAGGTGGCCCATGATGTCTGCATCCAGGATCTGCCCGTGACCTTCGCCCTCGATCGCGCCGGCATCGTAGGCGCCGACGGCCCCACCCACCATGGCCTCTACGATTTGGCCTACCTGCGCTGTCTCCCCAACATCGTGCTGATGGCTCCCAAGGATGAGAACGAGCTGCGGCGCATGTTGATGACTGCTCTCTATTGCGGCCACCCAGCTGCGCTGCGATACCCTCGGGGCAATGGCCTCGGCGTGGTTCTCGAACAGCCCATCACCGCCCTCCCGATTGGCAAGGGGGAGCTGCTGCGCGAAGGCGAAGACCTCTTGCTCTGCGCGCTGGGCTCCATGGTGGATCCGGCCCTGAAGCTCGCGGAGACCTTGGCGGGCAAGGGCCTGTCCTGCGCCGTCATCAACGCCCGCTTCGTGAAGCCGTTGGATGCACCCCTCATCCATGAGTGGGCCAGGCGTTGCAAGGGCGTGGTGACGTTCGAGGAAGGCTGCGCGCCTGGCGGCTTCAGCAGCGCCGTGGCCGAATCCCTGGCGGATGCCGGCATCCTCCGTCCCCTGCTCCGCTCCGCCGTCCCCGACCACCTGGTCCACCACGGCGACCCCAAGCGGCTGCTGGACGAGGAAGGGCTCAGCCCTGAGATGCTGCTGAAACGGATCTTGGAATTCGTTGCCCGGATCTAATCAGCCCGCATTGCTGAGCCTCTACCATTGCATCAAGGCGATGGGGATCAAGCTGCTACTTCGTAGCCTGCTTGATCGCATGCTTCGCATCCTTTAAGGCGTTCTTGACGTCCTTGACAGCCCCTTTGAGCTGGCCCTTGAGTTCGTCATTTTCGCCCTCTTGCTTTAGTTTCTGGTCGCCAGTCAGGCTACCCACAGCCTGCTTGATCCTGCCCTTGGTCTTGTCGGTGATTTCGCCCATGGTCTTCTCCTTTGGTGATGCTGTTCCTTGTAAAAGAAGCAAGCGCCGTGCCGTTTCGCTGCCCCACGTAAGTCCAAGAATTCAGGCCCCCGGTAAATACAGCTCGAAAGGAAGGCTACCAAATTCTTATCAATATGACCTGGCATCCATCAATACGAATGGACCGCCTGGAGCCTTCATTCTTCATTCGCTGTTTGGGGCTCACCATGCGCCTTTCCCTTTCACCTTGCCTCATCGTTCCTCACCGGTTGATTGATATCCAAGGTTGCATTCCGCAAACCGGAAGCGTTCACTCAATCTGCCGTTCCGTTCTCGTCCCCACCTGAAAAGTACTCAGCCACATCGGGTAGTGAACCACTCGATGACGCCAGAACAAACACCCCGGCATGCCCTCTGCGTCCTCTCTATTCCGCTTTTCTCGTCCCTGGATTCCCGGAGGGACAGAACAATTCCGCCGCTCAGTGCGCCAGGCTCAGCACCCGCTCGCGGTCCAAGTAGGGGATGGTCCGCCAGCTATTCGTCGGCGAGGGATTCAGGGTGGGATGGCCCAGCACATACTCGAGTAGCAGGTTTCGCTGGGTGGCCTTGGTGATCAGATCAGGGGTGCCGGTGAAGCCGATGGCCGCCATGTAGCCGCCGCCACCGCGCAGGCGGTAGGTCGTGATCGCCATCGTGAAGGACTGCTCGGGCTTCACGACCTGCCCTTGGTAGCTGAGGTTCAGCACCCGGCTGCCCGCGGGTTGGCCCAGATCCAGGGCGTAGTTCACGCCATCCACCACGTCGAAGTTGTAGAAGGGGACATCCCGGTTGTACAGCTCCGGTTCCCAGCTGCGCATGTAGTGCCGCGCGCTGTGTTCAAGGTACCGCTTCAGCTGCTCCCCGGTGATGCGGATCTTCGCGACCTGGCTTTCGTAGGGCGACAGGGCGAAGAACTGGCGCACGCTCGTCGGCCCCTTGGGGATGAAGAGCTTCGGCCCGGGACATGCGGCCGCCGACAACTGGGCGCCCGTGGCCTGGCGCTGCACCTGCTGGATGAGCTGCAGGAGCGGCGTGTCTTCCATCCGCGACCACCGGCTGTCCAGGTCCACCAGCAGGTTCGAGGCGGCCGTATCCAGGTAGCGGTCCGTGGCGGTGCGAAGCTCCGCCGTCAGGTGCAGCACCTCGTCATCACTGGCCGTCTGGTCGTCCGGGTTCAGCAGGCGCCCTGACCTGGCCACCACTCGCCAGTGCCCCTTCTCCTGGCGCAAGTGCAGGTCCACCACGGCCAGGGCGCGGCCATAGCAGGCCGCTTGCACGATGGGAATGCCCCTGTGCTCGGTCTGGATCGCCTGGTGGGTGTGGCCCGTGAAGATGGCATCGAGGCCCGGCACCTGATCCGCCAGTCGCAGGGCCGCGTTCTCGTCGCCTTCACGCCCATCCAAGGCGCCGAGTCCCGAATGCATCAAGGCGATCACCACGTCGGCCTTCTCCTGCTCCCGCAGCCTTGGGACCAGGGTCTTGGCCACGCTGGCGATGTCCTTGAAGACCAGCCCCTCGTAGTTGCCCGGCTCGGTCATGGCGGGGACCCCGGGTGTCGTGAACCCCACCAGGGCCACACGGATTCCGGCCACCGTCACCATGGTGTGAGTGGGAAACCCTGGCCTCCCCTTGGCCTCAAGCGTGTTGGCCGACAGGAAGGGGAACTTCGCCTGCTTCTCGGCTTCCCGCAGCACCGACAGCCCGAAATCGAAATCATGATTGCCCACCGCCATCGCTGCGTAGCCGAGGGCATCCATGATGGCGATGCTCGGCTCGGGCAAGTCCCTTCTCAGCACGTTCCGCACGTAATTCAGCGGTTCGCCCTGGATGGTGTCCCCGCAATCCAGGAGGATCGTGTTCGGGTTCAGCGCCTTCTGCCGGCGTATCAGAGTTGTGACTTTTGCCCACCCCTGGTTCATGGGCTGGAGGCTGTAGGTGTCCTCGGCCATCACGTGCCCGTGCAGGTCCGTGGTTCCAAGAACCTGAATCCGGGCCTCTTGAGCCTGGAGGCCCAAGGCGATCAACACCACCCAGATCCAACGCCACATGCTTCCTCCAGGAACCGCCCCACAACGCATGGTTGGAAGGGGCCGACTTCAAGGGTAAACTTTCCCTTCACCCAAGGATGCCCCCTCTTTTTGGAGCCCCCATGCAAGAAGTCCAGATCAAGGCCCCCAAGCACGAATTCACGCTGCTTTGCGACGACATCCGCCAGGAGATGGGCGGCAAGACCTCGCTGATGGGCCTGTACGACCATCACATTGTGGTGCCCCAGGTTCCCTTCACCCTGCCCAAGGTGTGCTTCTACACCCGCTTCTCCCGCATGGATGGCCAGTTCAAGTTTGGATTCTCCATCGTGAGCCCCACCGGCGACCGCAAGGACGTGATCCGCGACAGCGACGTGCAGATTCCCGAGGGCGCCAAGGAAGGCACCTTCAACGTCATCGCCAGCCCCTTCGAGGTGACCGGAGAAGGCGTCTACGAAGTGATCCTCGCCCTCACCAAAGGTGCCGACCGCTTTGAGTACGTCTACAAGTTCGCCATCTCCGACGCCAGCCGCCTCCAGGCCGAATACGAGAAGGCCGTGGCTGCGGGCGGACAGGTCAACAACTAAGTCGAAGTCTTCGGCCTCCATCGGGCGGCGCATGCGCCGCCCGGTGTCTAAGGGCAGTCCTCTGTGCGGCGCCCCGATGGGGCGCCGCTTGCTTGTCGGGAATAGCCCGGAACCTGTCCCACACGGAGGGCACCATGACTCTCAGCATCCGTCTCGCCTCGACCGCCCTGCTGGCCCTGGCGGCCTTCTGCGGGGAGACCCCCGCCGCAAAGGAGCCAGAACCCAGGGCCTTCAGCCTGGACGCCAAGGGTGCCAGCTACTTCCCCATCCTCACCGGCCCACCGGGGACCATGACCATGCGATCCGGCCTGGTGACCCTCGCGCCCGGTAAATCCGTGGGCAGGCACACCACAGCCGGGAATGAAGAGATTCTCGTCGTGCTGGAGGGCCGCGGCGAATTCAGGATCACCGGGGGCCCCATCCTGCCCGTGGTGGGCGGAGGTGCGCTCTACTGCCCGCCTGGCCGGGAGCATGATGTGTTCAACACCGGGGAGGGAATCCTGCGCTACGTCTTCGTGGTGGCCAAGGCCCTTCCCTGAGTGGCCCACCGCCAGGGGGCGGCTATCCAGAAGGCGTGTCCGACCGCTAGGCTGGGCAGCGTATTTCAGGCCACGAGGCTGATGAAGCCCTGCATGTCAGGCGGGTGGCGGGCTGGGCCTGGGCTCGGCCTGGCGCCTCCAAGATCCCCTAAATTCCGCGCTTTTCACCGCACATCAGACATCCTTGCATGGTCAAGGGCTTCTCCAAATGGCAGGCGGCCAGAAGCGCCTCATCCGCAAAGATCTCCCTGGTGGCCCCGTCAGCTTTCACTCGCCCTTCGTGCAGCACCAGCGTCCGAGGACATAGATCCAGCACCATGTCCAGGTCGTGGGTGGCGATGATCTTGGTGTGGTGGAATGCTCTCAGCAGGCCGATGAGTTGCCGCCTTGCACGAGGATCCAGCCCCGACGTGGGCTCATCCAGCACCAGGATGTCTGGCGTCATGGAGAGCACCGTGGCAATGGCGGCTCGCCGCTTCTCTCCAGCTGACAGGCGATACGCAGGCTTGTCCTTCAAACTCAGGGCCTCCATGCGATCCAGGGCGGCGCGGACCCGGGCTTCCACGTCGGCTGGAGGAAGTCCCAGGTTCAAGGGCCCGAAGGCCACGTCCTGGCCGATCGTGGGCGAAAAAAGCTGATCATCCGGATCCTGGAAGACCATCCCCACCGTGCGGCGGATGTCCCGGAGGGTCTCCTTCACCAGGGGAACCTCGCCGATCCGGACCGCTCCGGATGTTGGCAGCAGGACCCCATTGAAGTGCTGAAGGAGCGTCGACTTTCCAGCTCCATTGGCGCCCACCAGGGCCACGCTCTCTCCATGATGAATGCGGAACGTGACCTCGGTGAGGGCTTGTGTTCCATCCCCGTAGCGGTGGCAAAGCTCGATGGCTTCAACAATGTGATGGCTCATCAACCGCCTCCGGAGACGAGGGATCCCATCAGCATCGGGAAGTTGACGATGCGCAGGAGAAGGAAGATGGCACACCAAGCAAACAGAAACAGTAAATCGCGAGGGCCGAAGGACGATCGACGAAGCATGTGGAAATTCCCATCGAACCCCCTGGCGAGCATGGCCTGATGGATGCGCTGGGCGCGGTCCCAGGTGCGCAGCAGAAGGTGGCCTGCCAAGGGGCCGAATTCACGGTGGGTCAGGCCGTGGCCATTGGACCTCAGCTCCCGTGCACGGAGCATGCGAACCGCTTCTTCCGCGAGCACGAAGGTGTACCGGTGCAGGAAGCCGATCTGCACTACGAAGACTTGAGGCAGCCCCAGGCGCTCAAGCGCCTGGCAGACCCCATCCACGCCGGTGGTGGCGACTAGCACCACGGCCGAAGCCACGGTGAGCACCAGCTTCAGGACCATGGAAAAGGAGGACAACCAGCCGCCCGTGATGGCCAGAGGGCCGACGTGCAGGAGCACCTCGCGATCCAGGACTGGATTCAGGGCGCCCAGCACCAGCATGAAGGGCAGGGCCAGCCCAATGCGTTTCAGGAGGTACCCCCACGGCACCTCACCCAGGATCGCCAGGGACACCGGGAATAGGGCGAAGGGAAGGAGTCCAGAGACTTCGTAACGTCCGAAAGAGGACACGACCAAGGCGAAGGCTGCCGTGACCAGCACTTTCGCTCGAGGGTCCAGGCGGTGGAGAGTGGATTCCTGGGATCCAAGGGCATCCATGCGGCCCAGATCGCGGAAGCGGTCCCCGAGATTCACCATGTCAGGCCCTCCTCTTCCGAAGGTGGAGGATCCACCCGGCTCCTGCCACCAACACCAGCGTCATCGCACCCCCCATGACGCCAGACAAGGAGGTCACAGCACGAGATCCCTCCTGCGAGCCCTTGAATTGGTAGTCGGGGAGTACGGCCGTGGTGGCCTGGACTCGGGCCAACCGGCCATGCCACCCACTCGCGGTACCTTGAAGCTCCGACTGCCCCGTCACCCTTTGGATGGCCCATTCGAGCCCATCCGGGTGCTTGGAGGCATACCAGGCCACCCATCCACCCAGCAACAGGGTGAGGAGGCCCAGGGCAACCGTGGCACGCCCTGCGGTGTCCGCTTGCTCCGTCGGTCGAGGGAGTTCGAGCCTTGCCTTCTGCAGGAAGGCCAGCAGCGAGAGGGTGACGACGCCCTCCACCAGGCCGATGGCCAAGTGGATGGGCTGCATGGCCAGGAGAAAGGCACGGAAGGTCAATGCCGTCCGGCCCGAGAGCACCGTTTCCACCACGACGCCAAAGGCGCCAAGTTGGAGGCCGACCACCGCGCCGAGCAGAACAGCCAGAGCCCGCGGAAGCTGGCCGGCCTTCCCGGTTGCCAGGGGACGGAAGACCAGCGGATAGGCCACAAACGCGGGAAGAAATCCGAGGTTGAAGATGTTGCATCCAAGGGCAAGGAGGCCGCCATCCGCGAAAAAGAGCGCCTGGATTACCAGCACCGAAGCCGTGGCGAGAAGGGCGGCGTCAGGCCCCAACAAAATCGCCAACAGGAGGCCCCCGCCGAGGTGTCCGCTGGAACCGGTGCCTGGAATGGAGAAATTGATCATCTGGGCAGTGAACACGAAGGCTGCCAGCATGCCCATCAGCGGGATCCGATTCCCATCCAGCTCCTGCTGAATCTTGCGTGAGCTGCGTGCCACAGCCGCGGCGGAGGCCGCCCACATGATGCCCCCGACGGCCGGGGAGAGAAGGGCATCCGCCATGTGCATGCACAAACCCCCGACATTCGGCCCGCAATCGTCGGCCTGATCCATGCTGGCACGCCGCCCGGGGGTACGGACAGAGAAGAGAACCCCCTCATCCCAACGACGACGTGGGTCTTGGAGTGGCTCACTGTCTTGGGGCCTTCCTCCCTTGGCGGCTATCCTGAAGGCATGCCAGACCGGTACTCGAAGCAGCGCATTTTTTTAGGCCCGGAGGCCGATGGAGCGTTGCGTGCCAAGCGCGTAGCGGTGCTTGGCCTCGGGGCCCTGGGCTCGGTCATTGCGCCCTGGCTGGCTCGTGCAGGCGTGGGACACCTCTCGCTGATTGACCGGGACCTGGTAGAGGTCTCGAACCTTCAGCGCCAGCTTCTCTACGGTGAAGCCGACCTGGGAAGGGCCAAGGCCGAGGTCGCCGCGGAGCGTCTGGCCGAGGCCAACTCCAGCATCGCCTTGAACCCCGTGGTGGCGGACCTCACCAGCGGCAACGCCCGGGAGCTGTTGTCAGGCTTCGACCTCATCTGCGACGGCACCGACAACTTCGAGGCGCGCTTCCTCATCAACGATGTGGCCATCCTCACCGGCACACCCTGGATCTACGCAGGGGCCATCGGTGGCGAGGGCGTGGTCTGGCCCCTCAACCCGCCGCATACGCCCTGCCTCCGCTGTCTCCTCGAGGAACCACCCGCTGGCGGCGACGTGGACACCTGCGACAGCGCAGGCGTGCTCGGTCCCACCGTAGGAGTCATCGGCAGCTGGGCGGCATTGGAGGCTCTCAAAGTCCTCACCGGCAGGAAGCCCCATGTCGACCTGGTGCGCTTCGATTTCTGGAACGATGAACGTCAGTTCCTGAAGCCTCCGAAAACCCGGTGCCGATACTGCACGGACCAGGTCACGGAATTCCTCGATGCCCGGTGGACCCTGAAGGCCAGCCCCCTCTGCGGCCTGGAGGGCGTGCAGATCCGCGTGAACCCGCCCGGCAGGCTCGATCTCTCGGCCCTGAAGGACCGCCTCGAAGGTCGCACCCACAGCCCCTGGAAGCAGACCGGGATGATGCTCCGCGGCCGCGACGGCCTCGACGAAATCACCCTCTTCGCCGATGGCCGCGCCCTCGTCCACGGTCCCATGACCCCCGAGCGGGCGCGCAGTTGGTACACGGAAGTCGTCGGGTGTTGAACATCTTCTTCTTGGTATCGCCAGCGGCCATACGCAAGACTTCACCCTCCGTCATTGGTTCCTTTCTCCTTTGGGTGATTTCTTGACCAGCCTCTCTCCCCTCAAGGTCGTTCTGGCCTCCCGCAATGCCGGCAAGCTGCGGGAATTCTCCGAATTGCTGCCGGAGATGCACTTCGTTCTGTGGCCCCCGCATGCCCCTGATCTGCCGGAGACCGGCGCCTTTTTTCAAGACAATGCCCTGCAGAAAGCTGAGGGCGCTCGGGCTTGGTGGCTCGATCACGGCGGGTCACTCGTGGATGGCGTGCTTGCGGACGATTCGGGACTCTGCGTGGACGCGCTTTGGGGCGGCCCCGGCGTGCTAAGCGCGCGCTTCGCGGCGGATCTTCCAACCTACCGGGACAGGAACCACCACCTGCTGGCCATGCTTCCCGAAGGCGCCGACCGCGCGGCCCGGTTCGTGTGCGTGCTGGCCTTCGCGCCCATGCCCGGTCGATGGCAGGGTGAGCCCTTCATCGTCAGCGGCGCGGTGGAGGGCAGCCTGGCCTTCGATCACCGCGGCGAGCACGGCTTCGGCTACGACCCTATCTTCATTCCCGACGGCTACGACCAGACCTTTGGTGAATTGCCCAGCGACATCAAGCACACCCTCAGTCACCGGGCACGGGCCTGCGCGGCGCTGCGAATCCGCTTGCTGGCGGGGCGGGATTAGTGGATCTGCTCCGAGCTCCGATAGTGTGGCGTCCCGAGAGAACCTGGATCATCCTCCGCGCTGAGACACCACGCTTGGCGGGGGTTTGGGGAGAGGCTCCGGGTCTGCGAGCCTTTGCTCGCAGGAGCACGCCATGCGTGCCAGATCGCAAGAGGGGTCATGCCCCGATAGAAGTGTGCTGCCCCTTCCCAAGGTTGATTCCGCTGTTTCAGGGCCAGCACATTAGGCTGGAGGGCATGACCTGGAGACGTGATCCCCGGACCTGGATGGCCATCGCGGGTGTTCTGCTGCTGTGGGCCTCCGCCTTCGCGGGCATCCGGGCGGGCATGCGGCTCACACCGACGGGTGGCATAGGAGCTGACGGCTATGGTCCCGGCGAGCTGGCTTTGCTGCGGTTTGCCACCGCGTCCGTGGCTCTTGCCCTGTACGGCCTGGCGACCCGGATGCGGCTACCCGCACGCTCCGATCTGCCGGGGATCGGCCTCGCCGGCTTGCTGGGCATCAGCATCTACCACGTCGCCCTGAACTTCGGGGAGGTGACGGTGCAGGCCGGGGCCGCCTCGCTCCTCATTTCCGCCGCGCCCGTGTTCACGGCGCTGCTCTCGACGATCTTCCTGCAGGGGCGCCTGACACGCGTGGGGTGGGGCGGCATCCTGCTGGCCTTTGCGGGCGTCGCGCTGATCGCCCTCAGCGGCGGCGGAGGCTTGCGCTTCACGCCCGGAGCCCTGCTCATCCTGCTGGCCGCCGTGGTCACGGCCGCATTCTTCATCCTGTCGAAGAAGAGCCTACGGCGCTACACCGCGCTGGAGTTCACCAGCTATGCCATCTGGGCGGGCACGCTTCCCCTGTTCATCTTCCTGCCCGATCTGATCCGGCAGTTCCACACGGCCGCGCCGCCGGCCACCGTCGCCGTGATCTACCTGGGCATCTTCCCGGCCGCCATCGCCTACGTCCTGTGGAACTACGCCCTCTCCAGGATGCCCGCCTCCCTGCTGTCCAGCTTCCTCTACCTGTCCCCGGTGATCGCGAGCTTCATCGCCTGGGTTTGGCTGGGCGAGGTCCCATCCCCGCTCACGATCCTGGGTGGCGCCATCGCCATCTTGGGCGTGATTCTTGTGCAGATGAAGGGACAGCACATCGGCTGACCCCATTTCACTCAGGACGTCACACTAGGATCTCGTCTTGAAATCCCTTCCCAACCAGCCCTTGGCGGCAACTAGAAAAAAGGTGCTGACCACGGCAATGCCGCCAAAGATCAGCCACATGAGGCCAGTCTGCTGAGTGCCCTTTCCGGGCTCGGGGCACCAGCGGGTCAGGCAGGCGCCGGAATAGAGCGGCACCAGCATCTTGGTGAGGAACCAGGGGAATTGGGCCACGCCCATGTAGGCGCCCGTCCGGCCTTCGGGAGCGATCTCAGCCGCGTATTGGAGGAAGCGCGGCTGCCACATGGCCTCTCCTACACTGAGCACGAGGATGTAGGCGAATAGCCCAGTCACCGAGGGTCCTGGCGCCAGGAGGAATGTCGAGGAGGCCATCACCGCAGTACCGTAGATCATCATGCTGTAGACCTTCACCCGCGTGGAGAGCGCCGCCACGACCGGGCAGAGGATGAAGATCAGGAGCGCATTCAGGTTTGACGCCACCTCGAAGTTCTCACCCACCCTCGAGCCGGCGTAGGCCCGCGCCACGTACTGGGGAACCACCAGCCAGTTGTAGGCAAACAGGGTCTGCACGGGAATC
The DNA here is from genome assembly GCA_903919165.1 of uncultured Holophagaceae bacterium. Lineage (GTDB taxonomy): Bacteria > Acidobacteriota > Holophagae > Holophagales > Holophagaceae > Geothrix. Next base: position 1,995 of record CAIXHJ010000379.1, on the reverse strand, counting down.
AGGCAGAAGATGAAGAAGCTGAACTTCGCGTTCGCGAGGGGGTGGGCCTTCAGCCATGAGGTGATCCGCGCCGCCATAGATGTCCCCGCGGGATCGGTTGAGGTTGGATTGGCAGGCACAGCCGCGTCCGCCGCGGGCTCCAGGGAAGCCTTCGCCTTGGCAGTGGCCTTCTCCAGGGTCCTGCGAGTCAGCAGGGTAATGAGCAGGAGGAAGCCCAGCAGGGTCGCAAAGGCGTAGAAGCCGATGGCTCCCTGCATCCCGAAGGCGCGGCGGATGGGGGACATGAAGGACGGCAGCCATCCACCCAGGTTGTTCGCGGCATAGAGCATGGCGAAGGCCATGCTTGATGTGGCGGCGGTGGTGACCTGGCGAGTGCCCGCATAGATGGCGGGCTGGTACATGCCGAAGCCGGAGACGATGAACAGGATGCCGACCATGGCGAGGAGGTTCAGGGGAGAGCCGAGGCGTCCGCCTGCGAGGTGGAGCCCTGGAGCCAGGGCCAGGATCAGCCGCCCGCAGAACATGAGCGAGATGGCCACCACCAGCGTCGCGCGCAGTCCCCAACGGTCCACCCGGGAGCCGAAGAAGAGCATCGAGAAGGTGATGCCCGAGGTGAGCACACCCACCATCCAGCCCGCCCTCACGTCATCCAGCCCCACCAGCTGATTGAAATACATGGCCAGGTAGGTGAGTGTGCCGAAGTAGACGAACCCTTCCAGGAGGTAACTGAGGTTCAGTGCCCAAAGGGCCCGGGGCGCTCGCACCAGGTCGATGAAGGGTTGGGTGATCTCCTTCAGGGGCGATGGGTTTGGCGCGGTCGATTCCACCACGGGGCGACTCCTGGACAGGGGGCCAAAGTACCACGGAGCCTGGCACGGACGATCGCGGAGATGAGGCTAAAGAAACATCCTCGGATCCACCCGGGCATTGTTGAGGCTCAGGGACCAGTGCAGGTGGGGACCCGTGGCGCGCCCCGTCTTGCCCACTTCTCCCAGCACGTCCCCTGCCCTGAGCACCTGCCCCTGCGTCGCGGCGATCTTCGAGAGGTGGGCGAAGAGGCTGACCACGCCCTCGCCATGGGCCAGGAACACCGCGTTGCCGGTGAAGAAGAAATCACCCGTCAGCACCACCACGCCCGCGGCGGGCGCCCGCACGGCCTGGCCCGTGGGGGCCTTGATGTCCAGGCCCGAGTGGGGCGTCCGGGCTTCGCCGTTGAAAATCCGGCGCAGGCCGAAGGAACTGGTCAGGCTTCCCGCCGTGGGCTGGCGGAAGGTCAGCGTCGGGACCAGCCCATCCGGCCACGCCTTCCAGGCGGGCGCCATGAGGGCCTGTTCCTTCGCGATGCGCGCCTCATCCTCAGGCGTGGGATTCACCTGCCGCTGGTTCTCCAGGTGCAGCCGCTGCTCGCGGTACCGCTTGGGCCTGATTGTGAAGGGAATCGGATGACCCCCCACGTCGAGCGTGTCAGGACCGGCCTTGGCGCTCAGCGGAATCCCCACCACCGCCACCCAGCCCGGGCCACGCCGCCACGTCAGTACCTGCTCCCCGTGATACGTCACCCTGGACGCCGGGTCCCTGCCTTTGAGGGGGATGATCGCCACGCCGCCGGGCACCGGTGAGGGCTTGAAGGGAAGCTTGGTCGACTCCTCGCCAAAGCTCCCTGAGCCAGTCGCCGCCGCGAGCAGTAGAACGACGGGACGGCATGAAGTGCAGCATCGAATCATGGTGATTCGCCATCATCGGTCGCTGGCATCAGATCGCCTTTCACAGGTGACTTTGCCTCGCCAACAGGATCCCCCACTCCCACGCTGAACCCCACCTCCCGCATCTTCACCGCATCCTGGTAGGCGGCGAGGATGGCGGTGCGGATGCGGAGGTAGGAGGACTCGGTGACCTTGGTGTTGAAGGTGACGGTGGCCACCAGGTAGTCGCGGCCATCGGGCATGGTCTGGGGGACGCTGACCTGGACCTGGGGCTGCATGATGGTGCCGGAGC
>CAIXHJ010000378.1 GCA_903919165.1 uncultured Holophagaceae bacterium | reverse complement strand
CCTGCGCTCCTTCCTGCGCCAGGATCCCAACATCATCCTGGTGGGTGAGATCCGCGACTTCGAGACGGCGGAAATCGCCATCAAGGCCAGTCTCACTGGCCATCTGGTGCTCTCCACCCTGCACACCAACGATGCGCCCAGCACCATCAACCGCCTCATGAACATGGGGGTGGAGCCCTTCCTGGTGGCCACCTCCGTGAACATCATCTGCGCCCAGCGCCTGGTCCGGCGCCTCTGCGTCAACTGCAAGGTGGTCGATTCCCACCACCAGCCCGAGGAGGCTCTCTACAAGGTGGGCTTCACCCCCGAGGAGGTGGAGCGCGGCATCACCTTCTATAAGCCCGTGGGCTGCGAGGTCTGCAACAAGCGCGGCTACAAGGGGCGCGTCGGTCTCTACGAGGTGTTGGAGATCTCCGAGACCCTCAAGGACATGATCCTCACCGGAGCCTCCGCCATCGAGATCCGCGAACAGGGCCAGAAGGAAGGCATGATCACCCTTCGCCGCTCCGGCTGCCGCAAGGTCCTGGATGGCGTCACCACCATCGCAGAAATCATCCGAGAAACCGTTCTGTAAGCGAGGTGTTTCATGAGCGAAGTCGGCGCCCATTACGTCGCCCCCCTTCAGCAGCTCCTCAAAACGATGGTGGAGTACGGGGGCACGGATCTGCACATCACGACAGACTCGGCGCCCCAGATCCGCATCGATGGGCGCATGGTGCCGCTCAAGCTGCCGCCCATGGACGCGGCCCAGACCCGCTGGCTCTGCTATGGCGTGATGACCGATCAGCAGAAGCACCGGCTCGAGGAGGATCTCGAGGTGGACTTCTCCTTCGGCCTCCAGGGCGTGGCCCGCTTCCGCGCCAACGTATTCAACCAGCGGGGCGCCACGGCGGGGGCGTTCCGGACCATTCCCGAGCAGATCCGCAGCTTCGATCAACTGGGCCTGCCGCCCTCCGTTCAGGCCCTTTGCTCCAAGCCCCGGGGCCTGGTGCTGGTGACGGGCGTGACCGGTTCAGGCAAGTCCACCACCCTGGCGGCCATGGTGGACAAGATCAACGCCGAAGAGCCCGTGCACATCCTCACCATCGAAGACCCCGTGGAATACGTCCACAAGCACAAGCGGGCCCTGGTGAACCAGCGGGAGATCCACGCCGACACGCACAGCTTCAAGAAGGCCCTGCGTTCTGCCCTGCGCCAGGATCCGGATGTGGTGCTGGTGGGCGAGATGCGCGACCTCGAAACCATCGAATCCGCTTTGACCATCGCGGAGACGGGCCACTTAACTTTCGGGACCCTGCATACGAATAGTACTGTGCAGACCATCAACCGGATCATCGACGTGTTCCCCAGCCACCAGCAACCCCAGATTCGCGCCCAGCTTTCCCTGGTGCTGGAAGGCGTGATCTGCCAGAGCCTCATTCCCAAGGCCAGCGGCAAGGGGCGGGCCTTGGCCCTGGAGATCATGATTCCCAACCCCGCCATCCGGAACCTCATCCGGGAGGACAAGATCCACCAGATCTATGGCGTCATGCAGGCCGGCCAGACCAAATTCGGCATGCAGACCTTCAACCAGAGCCTGTCGGATCTGGTGATGCGCAGGGAGATCAGCCAGGAGCAGGCCTTCGACTACTCCTCCAACACCGACGAGCTGCGCGAACTCATCAACCGTGGCGTCGGCGTCGGCTCCGCCGGCGGCCGGACGGCCGCACCAGCCCAATCGGGCAAGCCCGCGAACCCTGCGCTGGGGGGCCGCAATCCCAACATCAAGTACACCTAGGACTTCTATACAACAGCTTTCCTGCCTATCCTGAAGGCACCACCGTTCCCAGCCCTTCATCGAGGTCCGCATGCCCGCTTATGCATGGAAAGGCAAGAACCGAATGGGGGAAATCCAGGAGGGCGTCCTGGTTTCCGATTCCCGCGATGCTGCCGCCAACACCCTGAAACGCAACGGCATCGAGGTCATGAACATACGGCTCACCGCCGCCCAAGGGGGAAAGTCCCTCGGCAAGGTTCCCGCCAAGGAGTTGGCCATCTTCACCCGGCAGTTCAGCGTGATGATCGATGCGGGTCTGCCCCTGGTGCAGTGCCTGGAGATCCTGGGCGCCCAGCAGCCCCACAAGGGCTTCCAGCGCATCATCGAGGCCGTGCGGGACGACGTGGAAAAGGGCTCCACCCTCCAAGCCTCCCTGGCCAAGCACCCCAAGGCCTTCAATGACCTGTATGTGAACATGGTGGGCGCCGGCGAGAGTGGCGGCATTCTGGACGTCATCCTGCAGCGGCTCTCCGGCTACATCGAGAAGGCGGTGAAGCTGACCTCCAAGGTGAAGGGAGCCATGACCTACCCCATCGCGGTCATCACCATCGCCCTCGCCGTGGTGGTCATCATCATGGTGAAGGTCATCCCCGTGTTCTCGGCCATGTATGAGGGGCTGGGCAGCAAGCTGCCCTTCCCGACCCTGGTCTGCATCGCCATATCGAATGCCCTCATCAACTACAGCTGGCTCATCATCATCGCCGTCGTCGTGATCGTCCTCGGCCTGCGCCAGTACTACAGGACGCCCGTCGGGAAGCTCCAGATCGACGCGTTGCTGCTGAAGATCCCCATCATCGGGGATGTGCT
>CAIXHJ010000377.1 GCA_903919165.1 uncultured Holophagaceae bacterium | reverse complement strand
CATGCTCTCCGCATGACCCGAAAACAGGACATACCTGCCCCCGACGCCCCGCAGCCTCAACCGCGCAGGACATCCAGACTAACATCCCACCCCCTCTTCGCAAGTGAAAATTTGCGCGGAGGGCCCCAAAGCTTCATCTGGCGCCAATTCTTCGGCCATCATGGGCCATCGGAGAAGCCATGAAGACGCTTCGCAAAGCCGTCATTCCCGTTGCGGGCCTGGGCACCCGTTTCCTGCCGGCCACCAAGGCTCAGCCGAAGGAGATGCTTCCCCTCGTGGACACCCCCGTCATCCAATACGTGGTTGAAGAGGCCATCCGGTCTGGCATTGAGAGCCTCGTACTGGTGACAGGACGCGGCAAGGCCGCTATCGAGAACCACTTCGACGTGGCTTTTGAGCTGGAGGACACCCTCCGGCGCAGAGGCAAGCAAGAGGATCTCGACTTGGTTCGAGGCATCAGCCACCTTGCCCAGTTCGCCTATGTTCGACAGGGTGAGCCCCTCGGTCTTGGACATGCGGTGCTTTGCGCCCGTCATGCGGTTGGCGACGAGCCCTTCGCCCTGCTCCTGGGTGACGATGTCTTCGACGAGCGGGATTCGGCATTAGACGCCCTCATCGTCGCGCACCGCATCACCGGGAAATCCGTGGTCGGCGTGCAGGAAGTGCCTCTGGAGCATGTGTCCCGGTATGGCATCGTCAACGCCCCTGCCGATCTGAGTCATGTTTGGGACGTGACAACCATTGTCGAAAAACCAAGCCCAGCTGAAGCCCCGAGCCGTTGGGCCGTGGTGGGTCGATATGTCTTGGAACCTCGCGTGTTTGATCACCTCGCTGCCCTTGAACCTGGGGTAGGCGGGGAATACCAGCTCACGGACGCCCTTGCAGTCCTCGCCCATGAGGGCAGGTTGGTCGCTGCGGAGATTCCAGCCAAACGCTACGATACGGGCAATAAACTGGATTATCTGAAGGCCAACGTAGAATTTGCTCTGAAGCGTGAGGACCTGCGCGACGACTTCGCGGCCTACCTGAAGGAACTCTCGCGCGATCTCTAGCGCCTCAATCGGAGCGCGTTGAGGACGACCGTGAGCGAGCTCAATCCCATGGCCACTCCCGCTAGCATGGGACCACCGAATCGCTCCAGCTGACCGAAGGCGGCCAATGGCACCAACACCAGGTTGTAGCCGAAGGCCCAGGCCAGGTTCTGTCGGATCACGCGACGAGTCCTCAGGGCCAATTCCCTGGCCTCTAGGACCGGCTCCAACCCTGGACGCAGCAGAACGATAAGCGCCGCGGCCATGGCGGCACCAGTTCCCTGTTGACCTGCCCCAGAGCCCATCGCGATGCCGCAATCCGCCTGGGCCAAGGCCGGAGCGTCATTCACACCGTCGCCCACGAAGCCAACTACCGAACCATGCGCCTGTAGCGCTTTCACCTGGGCCTGCTTCCCCTCAGGACGGACTTCTGCGATCACCTCCGAGATTCCAGCGGCCACAGCCATGACCCGGGCAGGCGCCTGCCTGTCACCGGTCAGCAGGTGGAGTTTCAATCCCTGCCGCTGTAGCTCTCCCACCACTCTCGTGGCTTCTTCCCGCAACTGATCTCCCAAGGTGATTACTCCCTGGAGACCTCCCTCGTCCGCCAATCCCACCGAGATTCCATCTTCGTCCAGGGCCGGAAAAGGGATGTTGAGGAAGGCCTCGCTCCCCAAACGCCAGAATCGCCCATTCACCATGCCCGTGATGCCTCCACCAGGGTGGGCACGGAAGCCATCGACCGCCGAGATTTCACCCAGATAGGCGGCGTGAATCCCCCTGGCGATGGGATGTTCCGAATCCCGCTCCAGACTGGCCGCCACCCTCAGCAGTTCGGCCTCGGTCCTATCGCCACAGGAAATCACACGTTTCAGGCGAGGTCGACCTTCTGTGAGGGTTCCCGTCTTGTCGAATACCAGGTCCGTGGCCTGACCCAGGGCTTCAAGGGCACTCGCATCCCGCACGAGGATGCCCTTCCTGGCTGCCGCCCCGAGACCCACCATCACGGCCACGGGTGTGGCCAGGCCCAGCGCGCAGGGACATGCAATCACCAGCAGTGTTACCGCAGGGCGCCAGGCGTGCTCGAAACCACCGCCCAGCCACCACCAACCTGCCCAGGTCGCCAACGCAAGTAGGAGGATGATAGGCACGAACACAGCGCTGATACGGTCGGCAAGATCCTGAGCCGGAGGCTTGGAACCCTGGGCCTGGGCCACCAGGGCCGCCATGCGCGCTAATTGAGTGTCAGCCCCCACGGCTTGAATCTCCTGTTCCAGGGCGGAACCGTGGACCACGGTCCCCGCAACAAGTGCATCTCCTGGACCTTTTGGCACTGGCATCGGCTCACCGGTGAGCATGGACTCGTCCACCTCCGCCCGCCCGGTGATCACGCAGCCATCAGCGGGAACCGCCTGCCCAGGAAGGACCCTGGTGCGGTCCCCAGGCTGTAGCGCAGAGACTGGTACCTCGAGCAGTGTTCCATCGATCTGAATCCGAAGGGCTGTTGGTGGCGCCAGAGAGAGAAGGGCCTTCAGGGCATCTGTAGCACGCGACCTGGCCCGAGCCTCGAGGTACTTCCCCGTCAGCAGGAATGCCACAAGGGCCGAGGCTGTTTCGAAACTTAAATGATGTGCGCCCCGCCACCACTCACTGATGGCGAAGGCCCAGGCGATGCCTGATCCCAACGCAATGAGCGTGTCCATGGATGCCCGGAAATGCAGGGCCTGACGCCCTGCCCGCTTGAAGAATCCAAGCCCAGCGCCGAACACAACTGGCGTGGCGAGAGCGGCCTGCAACCACCCGGGAATGCGCCAGCCAATTCCTGGAATCATCGCCGCCAACATGGGCGCAGTGAGGACCAGTGCGAGAATCATCCGGCGCTGGGCTGGCCCCAGATCCTCGCTCACAGGCGCTTCAGGTTCGATCTGACCCAGACGGTAACCCGCGTCCTCGACCCGGAGAGCCAATTCTTCAAACGAGGCTGTGCCCTCTACAGTCACCCTGGATGTGGCCAGATTCACCGAAGCCGAGGATATGCCTGGGGTGGAGGCCAGGGCCTTCTCCACGTGACGGACACACGCTGCGCAAGTCATCCCCGACACGATGTAGGTCTGCTGGTTCACCGGTCCTCCTTTCGAACCTGTGTTCACGCCGGAACAACCAGCTCATATCCAGCCGCTCCCACACTGGCGGCCATGGCTTCGAAGGAGGCTGTTCCCTCTACGGTGGCGGTGCCCATAGCCACATCCATGACAACGCCGGTCACCCCTACCACGGCTTGGAGGGCCTTTTCCACATGCTTGGCGCAGCCGCCACAAGTCATGCCTTTGACATGATAAACCTTGGCCATCATCAGTGCCTCCAAGGGCCGTCAGGCCCGGTATCTCGCAAGGGTCGGCAGGCGTGTGGCCTCGGCCGGTAGGACATCCATCAAGTTGCAGCCAAGGTTGCTGCTCTGGCCATCAGGTGTGCCGAGCGTTGTGCGCAAAATGTCCACCAACAGCTTGATCTCGATGAGCTTGGCCTCGAGGGCGCGCAGGTTGCTCCCAAGTGCCTCCCGGACATGTTCGCAGGGAACGCTGTCCTGGCGCATGGCTCTTAAAAGTTCCTGGATCTTCTCCAGGCTGAACCCAGCCGCCCGGGATGCCTGGAGGATTCTGACCCAACGCACCGCCTCCGAGGGGAAGAGCCGATAACCCTTAGGGGATCGCGGGAGTTCACCGAACACACCTGCATCGGCATAGAGGCGCAGGTTCCGGGCCGTGATACCTGAACGGGACGCCAGCTGGCCAATCTTCAACATTCGAGCTACGGGACGAAACGTATCTATCTGAGTAGTGGGCGAGATCTCCAGGAGCACCTCCATGTCAATGGACCCTTAAGAGTAAGGCTCCAGTTACATGGAGGTTCAAAATAAAACAATCATTGAATTATATATCCCGAAAGCGATGTATCAATAACTGTAGTAGGGTCACCGCCACCGGCGTGACACCGGGGATCCGACTGGCTTGGCCAAGGGTCTCGGGGCGATGCAAAGCTAGTTTTTCCATGATTTCCCTCGAAATACCGCATAGCTGCTCCATGCGAAAATCCGCGGGAATCCGCACATGATCCCAGGCACGATGGCCCTCCAGAAGCTTGGCTTCACGATCCCGATAGGGGGCGTATCGGAGGTCGAAGAGCAGCAGGTCTCGCTCGGTGGCCGGATCCCAGCCTGCCTGCTGAAGGTTCCAGTCAGCCAGCAGGGTCAGGCAAGCATCTGCCTCCGCTGTGCCGATTTGCTGCCGACGAAACAGGTCCGTCAGAGACATTCCAGTCTCCAGTCGGATCCCCGCTTCGGCGGCGACAGGTCCGAAAGGGCTTGTCTGTGTCACCCAGGCCTCGCCGCACTGCACTTTGATCTGTTCCCGGCGGGCAACCTTTGCCTCCACCCTCGATAGTTCTGCAGGATCAAGGGCTCCCACCTCCCGAGCCATAGCCAGGAGACGGCCATCGGCGAGGTCGCAGGCCAGGCCCAACCGATGCTCGGCCCGGGCCGTGAGCATTCGGTACGGCTCGTCGGTGCCCTTGGTGACTAGGTCATCTATCATCACGCCGATGTAGGCCTGATCACGACCCAGGATGATGGGGTCCTGTTCCCGCAACCACCGCACCGCATTGATCCCGGCCAGGAGGCCCTGTCCCGCGGCTTCCTCGTAGCCAGTGGTGCCGTTGATCTGGCCCGCGAACCAGAGGCCATCGAGGCCCTCCACCGAAAGGTCCCGGTGGAGTTGCAGGGGATCGAAGCTGTCGTACTCGATGGCATAGCCCGGCCTCAGGATCTCCGCTGCCTCGAAGCCGGGAAGGGTCCGCACCATCCGGAGTTGGATATCCGTGGGCATGGATGTGGACAAGCCCGCCAGATAGATTTCCTCCGTCTCGAGGCTTTCGGGTTCCACGAAAATCTGATGCCGACCCTTGTCGGGGAACTTCACGAACTTGTCCTCGATGGAGGGACAGTACCGCGGACCGATTCCCTCGATGTGGCCCCCGTACAGGCTTGATTTCGAGAGATTCTCCCGCACGATCGACTCTGTTTCCGGTGTGGTATGGACGATGTGGCAGGGCACCTGGGGCTGCGGAATTCTCTTGCTAAAAAAGCTGAAGGGCCTCGGGGGATCGTCGCCGGGCTGGATCTGCAGTCGACCGAAATCGATGCTCGCGCGAGCCAGACGTGGGCTAGTGCCTGTTTTCAGCCGACGGTGGCGCAAACCAAGCATTCGTAATTGCTCGGCAAGATGGGTGCTGGCGGGCTCGCCGGCGCGACCCGCTTCCAGGCGTCGATCGCCGATGAGGATCCGGCCATTGAGGAAGGTGCCACTGGTGACCACTGCGGCGTCGCAGGGCAACACGGAACCATCCAGCAATTCCACTCCGCTCAGTTCCCTGGTCCCCTCCTGCCATCGCAGACCTGCTGCGGTGCCCTGCCGCAGCTTCAAGTGCTCCGTGTGTTCCAGCAGCCTCCTCGAGGCAATGCGGTACTTCACCTTGTCGGCCTGGGCCCGAGGACCTCGCACCGCCACCCCACGGCTTTCGTTAAGAATGCGGAAGTGGATTCCGGTAGCGTCGATGAGACGCCCCATGGCGCCCCCCAGGGCGTCCAGTTCTCGCACCATGTGGCCCTTCCCGACCCCCCCGATGCTTGGATTGCAACTCATCTGGCCGATCTGATCGAGGTTCATGGTGAGCAGGGTCGTGGCCATGCCCATGCGGGCCGAGATATAGGCCGCCTCTATACCGGCATGTCCACCGCCAATCACCACCACATGCTTCAACCCTTCCTCCCAACCCAGCCAGGATACCTCCGGGTAAGGGCGGCATCCTCAAAGGGCCAGGATATGAGAAACTGTCCTCATGCGACCCCGCCTGAGTCCCGAGGAACGCCGCGCCCGGCGGAAACGCGCGGTGCGCCGTTCCATGTTCGTCCTGCCCTCCAGCATCACCATGGCTTCAGTATTCTGCGGCTTCTCCAGCGTGGTCATGTCCATCAATGCCGCAGGTGCCACCCCTGAGCGATTTTTCTTGTGGGCTGCCGGACTTCTCGTGCTGGCAGGGGTTTTCGACGCACTGGATGGCCGAGTGGCCAGGGCCACCAACACCGCCACGGAATTCGGCGTGCAACTGGACAGCCTCGCCGATGTGGTCAGCTTTGGAATGGCGCCAGCCATCCTGGCCTACCGCTACGGGTTCTTCCAGTTGGGCATCTCCGACTCACACCTGCGGGCCGCAGGCTGGGCGGCGTGCTTCGTCTTCATTGCCTGTGGCGCCCTGCGCCTGGCCCGGTTCAACGTGCAGGTGGGCTCAGTGGACTCCCGCTACTTCATGGGACTCCCGATCCCAGGAGGCGCGGCCTGCGTGGCATCCGTGATCATCTGGCATCCCACCCCGCCTGCCGCCGCGGCCCACGCCTACTGGTTTGCCGCAGAGCTGCTCCTCGTCGGCCTGCTGATGGTCTCGACCATTCGATTCCCGAGCTTTAAGAAACGCCCCACTAATCCACGAACGGCCATGGTCACCAGCCTCATGATCGTGTTGTTCTTTGCCCTGTTGATCCTCTTCCAACAATCCTTCCTCATGGGATTCTGCGCCATCTACGTGGCTCTTTCGCTGGCCATGAACCTCGCATGGAAGATAGGTTGGCGGGGCGTCGAGCCGCCCCATGAGGGACGGGAAGACCTGGAAACCACGCACTAGCCCCAGAGGCTGAAGTTCGCAGAGATAGGCAGATTCCCACCCATTAGATCAAAACACCGGCAATACAGGCGCTAAGGAAATTAGCCAGGGTACCCGCCAGCATGGCCCTTAGTCCCAACCGCGCCAGATCGCCCCGGCGCTCAGGCACGAGGGCGCCGATGCCACCCACCTGAATGGCGATGCTACTGAAATTAGCGAATCCGCAGAGCGCGAAGGTAGAGATGAGCTTGGCCTTAGCGGAAAGCGTCGTCATCCTGCCCAAGTCCAGGAATGCCACGAACTCATTCACCACCATGCGTTTGCCCAACAATCCGCCCACCTGGCGAGCCTCGGCCCAGGGAACACCCATTAGGAAGGCGGGGATTTTGAACGCCCCGCCGAGAATCAGTTCCAGGCTGAACCCGGGGTGGATGGCCTTCATCACACCGTTGATCAGATAGATGAGGGCGATGAATGCTATGAGCATGACCGCCACGTTGAATGCCAGCTGGCCGCCCTCGAAGGCGCCACGGGCTGCAGCATCCAAGACATTCGCATCCTGATTGGGGAGGTCGACCTTGACCTCGCCAGCCGTCTCTGGGCTCTCCGTCTCAGGCTCCAGCAGCTTGGCCATCATCACCGCGCCCGGAGCCGTCATGATCACGGCCGTGAGCAGGTGCACGATGTCTACGTGGGCCACCTGGACATAGGCCACCATGATGCTGCCAGAAACGTGGGCCATGCCGGCCGTCATGATCACCATGAGCTCGCTGCGGGTCAAGTGAGCCAAAAAAGGCCGGATGGTGAGCGGTGCCTCGGTCTGACCCATGAGGATACTGGCGGCCACGCTGACGCTCTCAGCGCCAGACACCTTCAGGAATCGGCCCATGGCCCGGGCGGCGGCAGCAACCACCCATTGCATCACGCCCACGTAATAGAGCACAGCGAAGATCGAAGCAACGAAGATGATGGTGGGCAGCACGGCGAAAGCGAACACCATGCCCACCTTGCCCCCGGGGCCATCGGACAGGGACCCGAAGACGAAACTGGCACCCTCGTGCGCGTAGGCCATGAGGTGTTCAACTACGATGCGCATCTGTTCAAAAGAGGAACCAACCAGATCTCCTCTCAATAAGCCCAGGATGACGACCCCGAAGACGCTCCAGTTGAAGGCCCTGTTTTCAAAAGAGGCAAAGCGCCTGAGCAGCATGGGAAGGAACATCAGGGCGATAACAATCCAACCACCACCCTTTGGAAAGGGGAGAAAGAAAAAGAGTTCCGAGATGAAGGTTCCCTTCAGCACGATGATGGCGAAGATCCACTGGAGTCCGAGGCCCCACGCGATAGTCCTCCAGTGAATGGCGTTTCGCTTGTGCGAAAGCAGGTAGGCAATGGCCATGAAGGCCAGGATGCCGGCCAAGCCGATGAACCGTTCCATCGAAAACTCCCTAAAGCTCGCGGTTCAGAGCCTCGATGGTCCGCTCCATGTGGAAGCGGGCCCGGCCCAGCAGGCCCTCCCGCCGCATCACCAGCACCAGGGTGCACTGTTCCTTGGCTCCCACCATCAGGATCCAGTGTTGTTCCGTCGCAAAGGCCACCTGCTTGACTTCGCCGCGATCGAATTCCTCCACGGCCTGCTGAAGGTGGCGTTTCACCACGTGCTGGTAAGCACCCAGCAGCTGAAGGCCATCATTAGACACCTGAATGGTGCGGGTACAGATGGGATCTCCGTCCCGGTCGTTGAAGGTGGCAGCCAGTGCCTCGGGTACTCGTTCGATGAGCTGATCCAGGATTTGCTGGAACATGGCAGGACTCCGGTGATACGTGCCCAAAGCATGACCGGACTAGATCCTCCGCGCTACCTGCAGGGCCCAGACTCCAAGCAGGACCAGCCAGATGGTCACTCGGACGGTCTTCGAGTCTGGCAGTCGAGGGTACGGATCTCTCCGCCAAGCTCGGCGGAGATCCCATAGAACTAGAGCCGGAAGCAGCGCCACAACAGCCGCCACGGCCGGGTGCCAATGGAACGCCTCCCACCAGTCCCACCGCCCCAGGGCCATCAAACAGCGGGTCATTCCGCAGGTTGCACAGGCGAACCCCGTCAGTCGTTTGAAGGCGCAGCCGGGGAGCAGAACCGGTACGGGCTGGAGGAATGCGGCCACCCAGGCTCCGAATCCAGCAAGCACGGAGACCAGGGCCACCCAGGGAATCCGCCTCATGCCGCCATCCGAACCATGAACAGCACTAACGTGAAAAGCGCCAAGACAAAGCATCCCAGCAGCACAGCGTGCACCACCGTGGCCGCGATGCCCCGCCAGAGTTCGCAGCGGTGTCGGGCGGCCAAGGCGAATCCACGAAAAAGCCAGAGATAGGCGTCAAGCAGCAACAAAGGCAGTGCCAGTACGACGCCCAGCACCGGCAGGTAGCCCAGAAAGCCCAGCAATGTGCCGACCGCCGCGATGCGCAGGGCCTCGGCCTCCGCCACAAGACTGGTCCGGAAACCCCGCCGCTCCTTGAGGCCTCCCAGCAGCCAGAGGCCCATGTGATCCCAGACAGTGTGATGGAGCCATGTTCCGAGCACACCAAGAGGCACCGCCAGCCAAAGCCAGGGCCAGATCCGCCCAAAGGCGGGAGGCGCGGGCAACAGCATGATCAGATCGTGGAAATCCGCGGGATCCACTCCAAACCGCTCCAAGACCCCGAGCTTGCAGGCCCCACTTCTCAGGCTCTCGTAGGCGCGAATCGCTCGCCAAACGGTCCACGTTGTATTCACCAGGGCCAGGGGCATCCATACCAGGGCCATGTCTCGAACGGCCCTACCAAGGGTGGGTGGAGGTGCGGTGAATGCAGTGCCGGGCCAGGTCAAGGCCTGGAAGGAGGCTGCAAAAGGAAATCGCATCACTTCCCCGCGAAGAGCGCTTCAAACTCGCGTAGGACCATCGGATCCCCATCCCGCCTGAGGGGGCCATGGAAATCGCTGGGGCTCAGGTCCGCGAACTCCCCGAAGGTGGCCACGTTCCCGTTGATGTAGGCGATGAACTCGTCCTGGCGCCCCTTGATGTAGCCCCGAAGGAAGGTCCGGGCCATCAGGCCTAGAACGGCCGAATTCAGGGCCGTCCAAGTCTGCAGGTGGCTCTCGAAGCCGTCCTTGCCTTCCCAGTAACGGTAGGAAGTGAGCATCTTCGCTCCCACGGAAAAGGGCGTCTTCAGTCGGCCCTTCTCGGCTCGGCCCTCCACCAGGTACACCCGGTGCCCGGGACGCCGGTAGATCAGGCGCAGAGTACCCCGCAGACCGCGCGTATCATCAATGCTCCAGGCGCCATCCGCATGGATGAAGGCATAGAAGGCTGGCACGAACTGGCAGTACCGCCACATCGCCGCCCCAAGGACTGGATGGTCGAAAAGTTTCTCCATGGTGGCGAGACGGACATGCTTGGGCTGAGTGTGGGTCTCGAAGACGAAATCCGCCCGTTCCACGATGTCCATGGCCTCTGCCTGGGCCGCAGGTGGCAGCTGGTCCAGAAAGGCGGGGGCCTGGGCCTGGAGGGTGAAAGCCAGAAGGACTGGGAGCAGGGCGCGCATGGCAAAACGCTAACACTTCCGGTGGGGGACCCTGAGGGGATCATTGCCGTATATGCTTTCCCTGATCCGAGGCCTCCATGTTCGTCTTGTCTCCCTGGCTCCGACCCCCAGTCGCGCTGCTTTGCGTCCTGCCGGCCCTTGTCCAGGCCCAGCCACCGGAAGGCGATCTGGCCGAGCGCCTGTACCGAAGCGGTGAAAGAGCCTACGAGACCAAGGCCTACAAGGAAGCCCTGGATACCTGGGGACAGCTGCTCCAGGTCAACCCGCGGAGCGAATTTGCCCCCGCAGTCCTACTCAGATTTGCCCGCCACCAGATGGAGATCGAGCACAAACCCGAAGCCGCCATGCCCTACCTGGATCGGTTGCGAAGTGACTACAT
>CAIXHJ010000376.1 GCA_903919165.1 uncultured Holophagaceae bacterium | reverse complement strand
GGCAGGGATGTCGGTCAAGGCGAAGAGCGAGACAAACCCCAAGTTGCTCCTGGCCAAGGTGAAGGTGTCCGCGAACCCACCCGTGATCATCCAGGGGCGTAACGGGCTTTCCTACAAGAGCACGTTGAACCGCCTCAAGAGTGGCCTGACCCTGGCTCCAGACCCGATCATGTATGTGGAGACGGCGAACACGCTTTGGGGCGGCGGGAAGTGGACCAGCGCGGAATTGCGGTCGGTGTTGATCCAGATGGAATCGGAGGGCATGAGCCAGAGGGATGCTCTGGAATCGTTGCGTGCCAGTTCCCCGCCAATGCCGAGTTACTGGACGGTGAGAAATTGGTTATTGGCGTTTCCCGACTTCGGTAAGGCACACAAGATAGCCGAGGAGATGCTGGCCGACATGAAGCTGGAAGCCTTCGGGGAACACTGGACGCTTGAGGCTCAGCAGAGGCTGCTAGCCGGGATGTCGGACGAGACCCTGGATCGGTGGATGATGATGTTGCTGGCGGATAACCGTGTCCGGAAGGCTCTGGAGTCCAAGGGCATCCGTATCCTGGATGCGGAGATCGTCGCGGAGAATGCCTAGGAGGCGAGACCTCATTCGACAGTCCTGGCATCTTTGAACTGGAACGAGCAGGTTCCTTGGGTGGTTCTATGGTTTTAGGATCATCGGATTGTGCGCCACATGGCGCACTATTGGCCTTGCCCATTTCTCGCCCGTGTTCTTCCCTCGCCCTCCGCTTATCCAGCTCCGCCATCAGCCGAACATTATCAGCGCCGGTAAGGTTGCGCCGGTCACGCTGGCGAAGATAGCCAATGATGATGACCTTGATATCACGCGACTTGGTTCAGGAAGACGGATCCGGATCTTCATTCCTGGAAGTGGGAATCACATCTCCTCTTGGCTCCTCCGACCGACAGGGATGCACCTGATGACCCGCGTTCCCGTTTCCCCGCCAATCCTGCGGCTACGATCCATGCGGCGGAGAAATGCATGAAACCAGTGATCGAGGATCTATTCAAGCTCAGCGTGAACCAGTTGAGCCCTCACCTTCGCAAGGGTGGAGGGGTCATCGATGGGAAGGCATCCGGCTTCCCGTTCCGGTTGGATCATCCGGAACCCGGTGAAGGTGGCCACGTCCTGGAGATTCGTCGGGGAACCCTCAAGGTCCTCGGGAAGGAGCATCTGTTCCAGCTTTCGTGTCAGATTCGGAACCATGGCAGGGGTGTGTTTGCACATCGGTGGTGGGCAATCTGCCCTGGTTGTAAACGAAGGTGCGCGGATCTCTATTGGACCATCGAAAGCCTTCTGGGATGCCGGGTCTGTCTTCGTCTTGCCTATCGCATGCAGAACCTTTCCCACCGCCAGTGGAAGAATTTTCGGACACCGTTTTGGCGGAACTTCAAGGAAGAGAAGACGCTGATCCTGGCCGAGGAGTGCCGGGAGCGAGCCGCGAAGGCCATGCGGGCATCTCGGCATAGGAAGCCTATGCGTGAGCGTTCGTGTAAAAATTCTTTCGGTCGTTGAGGATCTGGTGAATGAAGGCTTGGGGACTGGAGCGCCCAGCTCAAGAAGTGGGGTATGGCAATAAATGCCATGCCTTCCGCCAGTGGCACTCAAGGCACAGCCT
>CAIXHJ010000375.1 GCA_903919165.1 uncultured Holophagaceae bacterium | reverse complement strand
TTGAAGGCGAAGGAGAGCTGCGCCACCTGATCCTTGCCCCGCAGACGGATGCGCGCCGAAAAATCACCCAGGCTGAGCCGCTTCACGCCTCCGTGAAGGTCGTTGACGGCCCGTCCGAGTGACCAGGCCAGGACCAGCCCAAGGATGGCCGCCATGGCCTGAGCCAGGGTCAGGGCTAGCAGCACCAGGGCGATAATGACGATGGCCTTCACGGTGCCTTCGGACAACCCCTGCCGATCGCCGGACTGGAACCCCGCGAACAGGTCGTAAAGGTTTGTTTCCGGCGTGGCGGTGAGCACCAGGGCGTGACCGGTGGACCAGTCCGTGATCGAGAAGGCCAGCGGTGGCAGGTCGAAGGGCGCGAAGAGCCCCCTCCCCCGAAGGGGCTGCCCCTTGGTCCAGGTCGCGATGATCTCCCCTTGGCCCACGAGAATGGGCGCCTCCTTCTCCCCACCCTTCGCGCCGATCGTGATCTTCGAGGTACCCTCGCCCTCACGACCTTCCTTGCGAAGTGCCAGCTGGAACACCTCCTGGCCCCCAGCCAGCGCCTGGGCGCGGTCTCCAAGAACCACCAGGTCGAGCGAAAGGAGCCGGTAACCAGTGGGTTCCTTCCGCACGGCCCGGAGGTACGTGTTCTTCCGGGACGCCTCTGCTCCCTGCCCATGGCCTTCCGACCAGACCATGCCCACGAAGGTGTCGGGAATGCCCGCGGGCAGCTGGCGGACATGCTCGACCCAGGCCCCGCCGTAGGTGCGGAGAACTTGTAGCGCCGCGGCGTCCGTGGATTCGCTGTTGGCAGCCTTCAGGGCCTCTTCCCAGGCTGTCAGGGTCTGCTGGGTGGAGCGGTTTACCTGGGCTCCGAGCCCAAGCCAGCTCAAGGCCATGAGCATGAGTGCCAGGGCCACCACCGGCAGCACGGACATGAGGGCGAGGATCACCCAGAGCCGCCGCGAAACCTTGAAAAGCAGCTTGTCCCAGATCCAACGCAACACTCGGAGGAGGATGACCAGGCCACCCACCCAGGCCAGCGCGGTTGCGCAACCGGATTCCACCGGCGGCAAAGAGAGCGGCAGGCCGAGAGCCAGCAGCACCCAGGGCCAGTGGCGGCGAAAGCGGAAGGCGGCCCAGCCGCGGCGGATCAGGTCCTGCACGGAACGGAGCATTGCCCACTCAGGCCATGAGCATTCCGCCGTTCACACTGAGGACCTGGCCCGTGATGTAGCCCGCCTCATCGCTGGCTAGGAAGACGACGGCAGACGCGATGTCGGTCGCGGTGCCCATGCGGCCCAGGGGGATCTGCTTGGTGAACTCGGTTTTCACATCCTCGGACAGACCCGCCGTCATCGCGGTTTCGATGTAGCCCGGCGTCACCGCGTTGGCCGTGACGTTCCTGCTGGCGAGTTCCCGGGCCACGGACTTGGTGAGGCCGATGAGGCCGGCCTTCGCGGCCACATAGTTCGCCTGGCCCGGATTGCCCGTCTGGCCCACCACGGAGGCGATGTTGATGATGCGTCCCCAGCGCTGCTTCATCATGGGCTTGGTGGCAGCCTGGATGGCTGTCCACGCACCCTTGAGATTGGTGTCGATCACCGCGTCCCAGTCCTCCTCCTTCATCTGGATGAGCAGCTTGTCGCGAGTGATGCCGGCGTTGTTCACCAGGATGTGGAGGGCACCATGGCGTTCGATGGTCGTCGCAACTGCCGCTCGGACGGAGGCCGTATCCGAGAGATCGGCCACCACCACATCCGCCCTGCCCCCCTGGGCGGTAATGGCATCCGCCACCTCCTGGAGCTTCCTCAGCGTTCGGGCCGCGCAGACCACGGTGGCGCCCTGGGCGGCGAGCTGCTTCGCAATGGCCTCACCGATGCCCTGGCTGGCACCCGTAACGAGAGCAACCTTGCCGTCGAGCCTGAACATGGGACCTCCGATTTGATTGAAGGGACAGGATAGCAAGGGGGAGTGGCGGAAGTGCCCAGCGGCAGCCTGACGACAATTACACGTCCGCACCGTTCTGGAGGATCACAACAAGGGTACGGGCCGAAGGATCAGCCTCCACCTCGGCACTGAATCCCACCACATTACCGCCATGCCCATACAATGTATGGCCCTGGGAAGTTCGGATCCAAAGGCCCAATCTATTTAAGTGTCTTGTCAAAGAAGTCCGCAATTTCTGGCCCCAGTATTTTCAGAAAGGCGGCCCGGTCGAACCCGGGTGGGTCGGCGGCGATGTCGCCGTCCGGGGTCTGAATGGGGATGCTGGGTGTATCCGTGAAGGCAAAGTGCCAGGCGTTGGGCACCATGTGAAGTTCCGCACCAGATAAATTTTTTGCGACCCACATGGCGTGGAAGCGCGGCACCAGCCAGCGGTCCTTCGCCCCAGCATAGATCGCAACCGGGACCTGGACCTTGGCCAGGGACTCGGCAGTGAACAGGACGCCCACGGGGGCCATGGCCACCACAGCGCGAACCCGTTCGTCCTTCAGGGGTGGGCCAGCCTGGGGTGGGACGACAGGCCACTCGGTGCCGCCGGTGTGGCAGAACAATGGATCGTCCTTGCCTTCCTCCCGGCAGTGCCGATTCGACTGGGCCAGGTCGGGGACACCCCCGGCCAGGGCCAGGACTGTATAGCCCCCGGCCGAATGACCAAGGGCGCCGATTCGCGGGCCCTTGGCGTCGCGGGCGATGCGGTCCTTCCAGTTCGGGTCGGCCATCAAGGCATCGATGACCCGGCTGACTTGGCGCGGCCGTTCGAAGAAATAGCGCTCCGGGGTCTTCTTTAACAAGGAACCGTCCATCCAGTTGTCGCCTGGATGGCGAAGGGCGGCCACCAAGTAGCCATGTGCGGCCAGGGCCTCGGCCAATCGGCTATGGGCGAGCTCCGAGCCGCCCAGCCCGTGGCTCAGCACGATCAGCCCCTTGACCGTTGGGCCCGACCCACCCTTTATGGCGGCGTGGATCATGAAGGGACCCATGGGGATGTCCCGGCTTGGCGATGGGCTGGGGTAGTAGAGCGCCACTGAGATGGCTGGAGCGCCCTCGTCCTTGCCGGGGATCTCGTATTGGGACCAGCCCACCTGGGCGGCCAAGGGCAGGGTCGCGAAGAGCAGAAAGGAAAGGCAGACTAGGTAGCACTGAGCAATTGCTTTCATGGCAATCCTCCTTAGGTATATTGCGCTCGTATTGGCCGACGTCGTCACTACTCGGCGGCTTTGGGCCGCCATTACGTCTTTCAGGGTCACGGTGTGCCTCCTGTTTTGCTGTGTCCTGGTTGCTCTGCTGACGCGAGTGCCATGTGAAGAACCTTCGCACGTTCGCGCATAAGGATCCATTCGACCAGGGCGAGGTTGCTGGCCCAGCCCGCCCCCATGAGAGCTGCTCTTGTTTGTTCCCCCCGTATGCTGGGGAACAGGTACCATGGCAGATGGGTCAGAACCTGAGTACCCGCACCAAGGCCGAGGGCATAACCGCGCATCATCCAAGGGTGGTGGCCCAGGATGTCGCCTCGCCAGATAGCGGCCATGCCGAGATAGATGAACAGAACCATCGCAGAACCGACCAACAGTCGGATGGCGTAAAGAAGCGTTCCGTCAAATTGGGGGCGCGGATAAAACTGGGCCATCCACAAACCAGTGAGCGCGGCGACAAGTCCACAAGGGACCACAACCCTCCCGGCAACACGGTGCCAGTCGGGCCGGCGACGGCGAAATCCGGGGGCAAACTGGAAGGCACCGAGGACACAGTAGATGGTGACGCTTATGATGTGCAGCACCACGGGCAAAGGTGTCGCGAAGAACCGGGCGTTGTCCGGCGTGATGTCTGCGCCTCCGCCAAGCTGGATCAGGCGGAAGGTGCCGGCTAAAACGGGAACGAAGCTGAGCGCGATCAACCCGGCAGGATTGAACCATTCGGATTTGGTAGAAGAGGTCACTTCGAAGGCTCCTTCTGTCGAGCGAACAAGTTGTCGCGTGGTGAGCAAAGACCGGTGTAAAGGTGCCGGTTGCCCAGAATTGGGCGTGAGCAGCGTGGACACGCCGTTCCGGCTCAATCCTTGGTGAAGCGCAGACCGAGCATGACGACGACATCGTTGCGCGTGGCGGACTTGCCGCCTCCTGCGAGTGGCTTGAAGCTGGACACATTGTCTCGGACCTCGAGGCGCAGATGCACGCGGTGGATGGCGAACTCACCTCCGACGCTGCCATAGGCGGCGAGGTTGTACGTGGGGTTGACGGGGAGCTTGGGGATGTTGTAACTCCGAGCGCCGCCACCGATGCCGACAAAAGGTGCGACCTTCCAGGTGCCGCCCAGGGACATCTGGGGGGCGCGCACTTCAGCTCCTACATCACAAATAAAGACGTCGAGCTTAGGCTCGCCAGCGACGGCGAGGTCGTGGCTCCGCGCCCATTCAAAGGTGCTCGTGATGGTGAATGATGGGCGCGGGACATAGGACACAACCACTGCCGTCAGGTCTGCCGTCTTGATGCTGGCCCGCTGAGCGCTGGTGGGCATGAGCCAGCCGCCGGAGACGTAGAATTCCCAAGCCGCCGGTGGCTGGGGCGGTGATTGGGCTTCGGCGGGGCGCGTCGAGGCGAGGAGCATAACGACTGCCCCAATGGTCCCGAACAGGGTGCGCGTGAACCCTTGGCGACCGACACGGGCGGTGCGTAATGGGACGATGGAAGTAAAGGAGCTGTTGGACATTGTGATCTCCATGTGTGGATGAGTCTTCATCTCACAAACAATAGTGTATGATGTACACAGTTTTATTCAAGTAAATTCTCAAAGGAAGGGGAGTGACATGTCGGGAAAGACTGGCCAAGGGCATCCGCCAGGCACTGGGACCAAGCCTGCGCGAAGCCGCGAGGACATCCCACAGGCATCCACCAACCCTGAAAGCGCTGGTCAGGAGCTTCGAAAGCGAAGCCAACTGCTTTGGGAGGCTCAGCCACGGCCAAGCCGCGGATCGAAACCAAAGCTGAGCCGCGAGGACGTCGTACTGGCGGCGATTAGCGTTGCAGACGGGGACGGTCTCGCTGCTCTGACGATGCACACGGTCGCAGAAAGACTTGGGTTCAGCACGATGGCGCTCTACCGCTACTTCCCTAACAAGGAGGCGCTGATCGACGCTTCCGTCGACGCGGCCATGGGGACGCCGCCGCAAAGGAGCGGCCCGCGCGAGGGCTGGCGTCAGGAAGTGAAGCACTGGGCCTATGCAAAGCGGGCGATGCTATGTTCGCGGCCCTGGTTGGCGGAACTCCCGTTCGTCGCAGCTCCCCATGGACCCAACTGGCTGAGTTGGCACGAAGCGTTCCTTCAGACCATTGCTGAGACGGGTCTGAGTCCCGAGGACATGATGGACATGCTCAGCGTGGTCCATGCCTACGTGAGCGGAGCCTCTGATACGGCCATTTCACTGGCGAGAGCCCTGTCTCGCGGTATTTCAACCGACGAGTGGGCGAAGGCAGTGGGTGCAGACCTCTGTCGCGCAATCAACGACCCGCGCTATCCGAATCTATCCGCCATTCTCACCTCGCAATCGGGAGGCATTTCGGGTGTGTCACCGTTGCCGGCACGAGGCGGCAAGCCGCGTACGATGGACGAGAGCTTCGATTTCGGCCTCGAGCGTGTACTTGATGGAATCGAGCGTTACATAGCGGGAATGTAGTTGACGCTGGGGAAGCGGGTCTTGTCCGGCCTCAGACAGGGAGTAACCTGAAGATGTGCCCCAGGGAGGGACCATGCTTCTCATCGCCTGTCTTCTCATGCTCCAGTCTCCCGCACCGCAGGCCCCGGCCTGGTCTGCCACCACCCTGGAGGCCGCCGGCACCGACGCGAACAAGAAAGTGCTGGCCGAGGCCAAGCCACTCACGGTGACCGGCGAGGTGGTGGATGTCTCCTGCTACACCCAGCTCGGCAAGCGGGGCGAGGGGCACAAGGCCTGCGGCGCGAAGTGCGTGGCCTCCGGGTCCCCCGCGGGCATAGTCACTGCGGATGGAACGCTCTACATCGTCATGCCTGAGCCCCACCACCCGCGGCGGGACGGGCAGGCGAGCCTGGCCAAGTACCTCAGCGAGCGGATGGCCCAGACCCTCACGCTGTCAGGCATGGCCTCCACCAATGGCGGCATCCATACCCTCTTCATCCCCGTGCCCGCCGAGGCGAAG
Organism: uncultured Holophagaceae bacterium; assembly: GCA_903919165.1. Lineage (GTDB taxonomy): Bacteria > Acidobacteriota > Holophagae > Holophagales > Holophagaceae > Geothrix. Next base: position 47 of record CAIXHJ010000375.1, on the reverse strand, counting down.
TAGCTACTTCAACTCCTTGAGCCACGCCGCCACCGGCGACAGATCCG
>CAIXHJ010000374.1 GCA_903919165.1 uncultured Holophagaceae bacterium | reverse complement strand
GCCTGATCCGTCAGGGACCGTCCCAGGTTCTCCCTCTGGGCGATGGCCTTGGCTCCGGCTGCCACGGTCATGCTGTGATGCCTGAGGTCCGAGATGTTAAAGCGTCTGGTCTGGAAGGGTCTGGACTGGTCGAAGATGCTGTTGTTGAGCACCAGTGTCCGGATCATGTCAATGCCCAGGTAGGCCACGGCTTCCTGGATATCGCAGATGGCCCGGCGCATGCCGAAGAAGGAGCTGTTCACCAGCTTCAGGACCTTGGCCGTCATCCCGATGTCCTGCTGGATGATGGAGCCGAGGAGCCTGGAATTCGCTTCTTCATCCTTCAGCGCCTCTTGCAGCTCCAGGTAGACCTCGGGAACGACGGGCAGGCGATCGATCGCCCCGATGACCTTCCTGACCTGTTCATCCAACAGGTGGCCCGAAAGGAGGCAGGCATTCCGGATCATGGTCTTCAGCTGTTCCGGATCGCAGGGCTTGGAGATGTATTGATGGGCCACGTCGATACACTGGGTCACCAGATCCTTGTCCGCATGCCCGGAGAGGACGATCCGGACTGTGGCCGGAAAGCGCTTCATGACTTCATTCAGCAGCTCGGCTCCGTTCATTCCCGGCATCCGCATATCCGAGACGATGACATCGAAGGGATGCTCGGCGAGCTTGCCAAGGGCGGCCTGCCCACTTTCCACGAAGGCCATGTCCCAGTCGGCCGTGGATGGGCGGAGCATCCGCTGGAGCCCCTGGAGCACCAAGGGCTCGTCGTCCACGAAGAGAACCTGCGGCTTGGTCAAGGAATCCTCAGCGGTTGGGCGTATCCAGGGGAAGGAAGATGTGGAAGGTGGTGCCCTTTCCCGGCTCGGACTCGAGGGTGATCCGGCCCCTGTGCTTCTTGGTGACGAGGGTGTGGACGAGGGAAAGGCCCTGTCCCGATCCCTTTCCCACCGTCTTGGTGGTGAAGAAGGGGTCGAAGATCCGGTCGCGGATCTCAGCGGGCACCCCGGTTCCGTTGTCGGACACCCAGATCTCCACTTCGCCCGGTAGCAGGCACGTTCCGATGCGGATCAGGCCTGGACTGGAAACGCCTTGCGCTTCCTTCCGCGACTCGATGGCGTGCGCCGCGTTCACCACCAGGTTGAGGATCACCTGGCTGATTTCCCCGGGGAAGCAGGCCACCGGGGGAAAGTCGGTGGCGAACTCCGTTTCGAGGTTCGCCACGGATTTCCATTCCCCGCGGGAGACCGTGATGGTGCTCTCGATGACGCGGTGCAGGTCAATGGTCGTGGCCGATTCTCTCCCAGGATGGGAAAAATCTTTCATGGCGCCCACGATCTTGGTGACCCTGGCCACGCCTTCGAGGGTCTGCTGGATGGCCCTGGGGATCTCCTTCTCCAGGTAATCCACATCCCCCGCCGCCAGGTCGGCGAGAGCCTGCCCAGCCGCGGCGGCATCCTGTCCTCCGCCGTCGCGGATCCGCTCGAAATGCGCCTTCATCGCTCGGATCAGAGCCATGGATTCGGTGAATGCATCGCGGAGGAAAGTGGTGTTGTCCCCGATGTACTGCGTGGGCGTGTTGATCTCGTGGGCGAT